>DSAS01000119.1 GCA_011046365.1 Fidelibacterota bacterium | reverse complement strand
TTGGTCAGCATAGCCGCTTTCCCGCAGCTTGATGAAATAGGCGTTCTCGGCAAAACGACAGGCATCGAGAAACAGTGGTATACCATAACGGTCGCACAGATTCCGAACCTGACGCAGATTTTCCATGGAAACCGGCTGTCCGCCCCCGGAGTTATTAGTAATGGTAACAAAAACAACCGGAATATTATCTTTTCCCTCTTTTTCCAGCAACTGCTCCAGCTTTGCAGTGTCCATGTTCCCTTTGAACGGGTGCTCCAGCTCCGGGTCCTTGCCCGACTCAATTACCAGGTCAACCGGAACCCCGCCATTCGCCAGAATATTGGCTCGGGTGGTATCAAAGTGGTTGTTGTTGGGAACAATCATCCCGGGTTTCAGAATCGTCGAAAAGAGCAGGTTTTCGGCGACACGCCCCTGGTGTGTGGGAATGATATACGTCATTCCGGTAATTTCTCTGACGGTTTCTTCAAAGTGAAACCAGTTACGACACTGCGCATAGGACTCGTCACCGAGCTGAAGACCAGCCCATTGATAATCGCTCATGGCGCCGGTGCCGCTATCCGTCAAGAGGTCAATATAGACCTTTTCAGAAGGGACATTAAAAAGATTATATCCGGCTTTTTGTAAAATTTTCTCCCGTTCGGCACGAGCGGTTTTTTTGATCGGTTCAACGACCTTAATTCTGAACGGTTCGGGGATATATTTCGGCATATTTTTGTGCTCCTGTTAGATTTTGATTATTTTGCTTCATCAATCCGGTTACATGATATAACTGGGAGCCCGGCGCAGCCGTATAAAGTAAAATTTTATAAAAGGAAAATCACCGATGCAAAAGGGCATGGCATTCTGTTGGATTAAATCTAATTCGACTTTTTCTTAAGATCTTTTTTCAGTTTATTGAGCGCTTTGTCTGTATCCCGCTCTCCCTCCTTCAGTAACCGCTCGCCCTTTTTAAAAATTTTTTCACCCTGTCTGATCAACTCCGATTTCTGGGCTTCGTTATAAGAAACGCCCACTGCAACAGCTAAAATAATAAAGGAAATCAACGCCCATTTCACCAACTTTCTGAAAACCATAAACAGAAAGAGAATCAGAATTGTTACGAGCGCCAGGGCGATAATCGGATTAACCGATAAATAATCAATCCAGTTTTCCATCATTCCTCCATGATGTTATAAAAGAGCCAGCAGCTCACGGGTCCATTTACGCTCGGCTTGCCACAGCGACAGCGGGCGCGAAAGCATCGCCCGCTCTATGGCACTGGGATTATCAATACTTGTCAGCTCCTTGACTTTCGCCTGGATCAGGCGGCTCAACTCGGAATCATAGAGCGACAGCGCCTCTTTCATTTCGTGCCGGTCCAGCACATCGCCGAAGCGCAAACCGGTTTCAAAAAGGCTGGCTTCAGGCTGCGGCTGTGACAGGGCTTTTTTGATCTCCTCCAAAAATTGCTGGCGCCCCTTGAAGGTTATAGAGTAAACCCGCCGACCGGGCAAATTTTCCTGAGGTTTGAAATGACTTTCCAGCAGTCCATTTTTCTCCAGTTTTTTCAGGGTTGAATAGATCGTGGAAAAGCCGATTTTAATGCGATCACGAATCCCCTTTTCAACGATTTCTTTCTCAACGTTATAGGCGTGAGACGGTTTTTTTTGAATGATTCCCAGTACGGTCAGTTCGAGCTGCGTCATCTATTCCATCCCAAAAATATTCCATACAAACAATATTGAATTTAATGGAATTTTCGGTTCAAAAGCAAAGAAAGCTTGCAGAAAATAAAAACTTTATTCAAATATTTTGGAATCAATACCCTGATTCACCCGATAATCCCCGAAATCAAGGGTGATTATTCCGCTCACCGGCTCCTTCCCCGAACTGCCGCCGAAATACCCAACCGGGTACTCAATGGAGGGGCGCTGCATTGCCGGGATGGATTGCTGCATATTAAGATAGACTTTAATTGCTTCCGGCAACCAGAATCCCTCAAATTTTTGATACTGAATGGTGATGACTGTTTCGGCTATATCGGGTACGTTCATCAGAACCTTATCCAGAGTCCAGCGTTTCGGATTGATCCAGATGGTAGTGGTCATTTTTGACGGAGCTTCCAGATGCTGAAGGTTAATTATATAGGCGCCACTCTCATTCTGTTCCGGCGTGCTCTTCAGGGTCATTTTGACGTTTTCCAGGAGCTGATTGATCTGCGAAGGCACCAGACCGACCTTGGGTAACATGGCAAATCCGTCCGTTTCGACATGGATTTTATCCGGCTGCTGGTAGAAAAGCCGCAACTCTTTATCCGGCATCCGCAGGTTCGGTACCGCGACGGAAACGGTCACCGTGACCGAATAGTCGGCAATTGCCTCCATGGGTGCCTGGACCTTACCCAAAATAATGACAGGATCGGAAAGGGTTTGGCTCTCCAAACTTGTCATTACACCTAACAGCAGCGCCATTATGATTAATAAAGACAGATGTAATAATTTCTGATTCATCACGATAAAATATCTTTGCGAATGAACACCAGCAGACTCAATATGTAAAACCCAATGATATAGCCTCCCAGACAGAGTGACTTTTGGACAATCTCGCGCCAGGGTATCGGGTCGGCAAAGGGCGCGAAAAACACATCAAAATAGGTCGTAAACAGATAAGGGCGAACAGTATCCAAGACATCAATCTGTATTACCGACAGAATCAAAGAGACTACCAGTACAGCATAAGTACCGATAATCGGACCGATTCCGTTACTGGCTATTGTGGAAAAGAAAAACGTCAGCGCCGCCACTACCATCTGGACCACCACCGCCAGTCCATAGGCAATTAAAAAGCGGAAGAGTGCTTCATTCTGAGACAGAATCAGGATACCTTTGTCAAAAACAAAAAGATCTCCGCCGCCGACAATCATCACGCCAGAACCGATACAGACGATCCCCAGATAGAAAACAATTACAGCAGTATAGAAAAAGGTGGCAATAAATTTGGAGGTGAGAATTTGAAAACGGGTTATCGGGCGGGTCATTAATACCCGAAAGGTCCCCGCCGCCGCCTCGCCAGCCATAATGTCGCCCCCCACCAATACAATGAAAAAGGGGAAGTGAACCCACAGCACATTCATCAGGTAATAAGAAACCAGCAAGCCGTTCACCAGCGTACCGACAAACATAACAGAATCACCCAGCGCGCGCAGTGCCTGATCCTGAACATCGAAACCAAAGCGATGCGCCAGGTACATGATCATCGGCACCAGCAGTGTAACTGTGGCAAATCCGATATAGGTCCGCATGCGGTTAAAAATCTTGAGTATCTCGTAGTAAGTCGCTTTCAATAACAGGATCATTTACCGCCCATGACGTTTTTTCAACAGGGTTAAATAATAATCTTCCAGCGATGTGCGGGGAATAATGGAGTATATCCTGAAATCGTGGCGCACCAAAAATTCCGCCAATAACGGGCGGCTGTCTGCAGACAGGTGCACTTTCAACAGCTCATCATCAAGGGTGATATCGTCAAGCCACTTTTCTGTTTTCAGCAGCTGGTAGGCATCCTCCGGGCGATCAATCCGCACTTCAGTTACATAGAAATCAGTTTTGCCCAACAGCTCCTTTACGGCGCCCTGAACCACCATAGACCCGTTATCAATAATCGCCATATGAGTACAGACCTGTTCGACTTCATGCAGCTGGTGGGAGGATAATAAGATGGTCATCTCTCTTTCGCTAGCCAGCGATATGATCAACTCCCGGATTTCGTGAATCCCCTCCGGATCGAGACCGGAGGTTGGTTCGTCCAAAATTACCAATTCCGGATCATGCAGCAGCGCCTGAGCGATTCCCAGCCTCTGTTTCATACCATGCGAATAGTTGCGTACATTCTCCTGTGCCCGCTCTTGCAGGTTGACAATTTCAAGCACTTCGCGGATCCGCTGGCGACTGTTGCAACCACTCAAAGCAGCCAGGATTTCCAGATTCTTTTCAGCTGTCAGATAGAGATAAAAATCGGGCTTTTCTACCAGGGCACCGATTCGCGCATATATTTTCTTTCCCGAAGAACCAACCCTTTGGGACAGCAGCTCAAAGCAGCCTGCACTGGGGCGAATCAGATTCAGCAGCATGCGGATCGTCGTACTCTTCCCGGCACCGTTCGGACCCAGAAAACCGAAAATCTGCCCCTTTTCAACCGTCAGGTTTAGGTTTTTGACCGCCCACCGGTCTCCGAAGCGTTTGCCCAAATTGTGGGTTTGAATTATCATTTGCGACCCCAAAAGCGGGTCACAATTTAATGCTAAACACAACAGAATCCAATGGATTGTTTTAACAGATTAGCGACAGATTTCGGGGTATTACATCCACAATTGCCGGTCGAGGCTGCGGTACTGAATCGCCTCAGCCAGATGTTCCGGTAGAATTTCTTCTTGACCCGCCAGATCAGCGATTGTCCGGGACACTTTCAAAATGCGGTCATAAGCCCGGGCACTCAGTCCCAGCTTGGTTATTGCATTATGCAGGAGATTTTGTCCGGTGCTGTCAATTTTACAGAAACGCCGAATCAGCTTGGTTTCCATATCGGCATTGGCATGAATGCCCATAAATTGAGTGAAGCGTTCCGTCTGCCGGAGGCGGGCTTGTTGAACCCGCTTTCGGATATCTTCCGATTTTTCACCCAGAGATTTCCCCGCCAGTTCGCTGATTTTGACCGCCGGAACCTCAATGTGAATGTCAATTCTGTCCATCAGCGGTCCGGAAATCCGAGCCATGTACTTCTGAATCTGCATCGTTGAGCAGGTACATTCATTATTCGGGTCGGTGCTATACCCGCACGGGCAGGGATTCATGGCGCCTACCAGAATAAAATTAGCCGGATAGGAGAGTGACATTTGCGCCCGGCTGATGGTCACGACGTTATTCTCCATGGGCTGGCGCAACACCTCAAGAACATTTTTTTTGAACTCGGGTAATTCATCCAGAAACAGGACCCCGTGGTGGCTCAGGCTGACCTCGCCGGGACGGGGCAACTTACCACCTCCGACCAGGGCGGCATCTGAAATCGTATGATGCGGCCCCCGAAACGGACGGGTAGCGACAATTCCACTGCCTTCCGGCACCAGACCGGCGACAGAGTGAATCTTGGTGGTTTCAAGCGCTTCCTCCAGCGTCAGATTGGGCAATATCGAGGGAAACCGTTTAGCCAGCATAGTCTTGCCGGAACCGGGCGGTCCGATCATGATGATATTATGAGCACCGGCGGCAGCCACTTCCAATGCCCGCTTGGCATGCTCCTGCCCCTTCACATCAGCAAAATCCTGTTCATAGTGGCGCCGCTCCTCAAAGAGCTCCGTTACATTCACAGCCACCGGCTCCGGCTCAAAATCGCCGTTCAGGAAGTCAATTGTCTCCTGCAGAGTATTGACACCGACCACACGCAGACCGCCGGCTATCGCCGCTTCCCGGGCATTTACCCGGGGCAGTATTATCCCCTCAACAGAGGAGTCCTGCCGAATCGAGACAGCAATGGGCAGAGCGCCCCGGATTCCCCGTAAGGCACCGTCCAGAGACAGCTCACCAAGGATAACGTAATTTTCCAGAAGCTGGCTTGAAACCCGCCCGGTAGCGCTTAGAATACCGATGGAAATAGGCAGATCAAAGGCACTCCCCTCTTTGCGGATATCCGCCGGCGCAAGATTGATAACAATCTTATTCAGGGGAATAAAATAGCCGCTGTTCTTGATCGCCGATTCAACCCGCTCCTTGCTCTCTTTCACGGCACCTTCCGGCAAACCAACGGTGATAAAGCGTGGAATCTGGGCGTTCACCATATTGCATTCCACATTCACCACGTATGCGTCTATGCCCAGTACTGCGGCGCTTTTCACAAGAGAAAACATCTATCTCTCCGCTTTGGTTACAAAATGTTGGTAAAATATATCGGTTTTTTTACTGAGTTACAAAAGATTTTACCCCAGCAGAAGGTCCAAACCATATCAATTTGATATGCCCGATATATGTAATTGATATGGCGACAGGTAAAAAATTAATCTCATGAATTCGGTTTAGCGACGGAGAAATGATTTACTTCAACCTTTTGGCACCGCTTTTGTCATTAATAGGGATGAAAGCTGAAAGGAGACTGAAAAATGATAACGCCCACAATTAAAAAAATCCTCCACTACCTAATGATCCCCCTGATCACCATGAGCCTCTTGAAGCCGGCGATAGCCGAAGATGCGGACGAAAAATCCCACGATCTGGGTAGAGAATACAGGCTGGCTGCCAAAGAATTGAAAAACTGGTTTAAAAAGAGCGGTCATCAACCGGAGATCCCGGATGGCGACCGCCCCAGTTTAGGCTATTATGTGGACAATATCTCTTTTAAAGATGCCTATGAACTGAATTTTTCAGGCAACCGCGGCGTGCTGGTGAGCGGAAATCGCAGCTGGAACGATAATCCTGTTCTACAACGGGAAGACATTATTTCCAAAATTGACGGGGTTCCTCTAAAACACCGGTCACACTTTGATGACATCATCAGAGCAAAACCGATCGGTGATTCTGTTACCGTGGAATATATACGCTACGGTGTAACTTTTCAGAGAAAACTCCCCGTAATAAATGCAAACTCTGCCTGGAAAATCGAACACCCTTTAAATGATCGGTATGCCCATAAAAGCCGGGGCTTCGGCGGAGCCGGATATAAACCCATGTACGTTAATATGAATTTAACCCCGATCAATGATCTGTTCGGCTCACTCGGTTTTAATGAATTATCAGAAATCAACAACCTGCATCATGGATTTGATCTGCAGGGATTAGTGGGCAACGGCTGGTTTATCGGCGGGTACGGTGTCTGGACAGGACAGCAAAAGAGTATTAACTATACTGTTGATCCGGCTACACCGGTATATCGGAATCTGCAATATAAATCCGGGATGGGCGGCGCAGCGCTGGACAAACGTTTTCGTCTCGGCGATCGCTGGATGCTTTCCACCGGTCTGATGATCGGCGGCGGGTCAACCAAGTTTGAAATTGACCAGTTTGAAAAAACAGTAGAATGGCAGGAGCTCGGGCTGGATACCACCGGATCATACAACGATTACCTGCAGCTGCAAAAAAAGTACACCCTTTTGCAACCACGCATTGCCCTTATGTACCGGATCATGCCGATTCTCTGGATTAAACTGGAGGTTGGTTATATGCTCGCCTACTCAAAGAATGGCTGGCAACAAATTTTAAATGACAATAAACATGATCTCGGCGGTCCGGTAAACGATTCGTCAATGAGCGGTTTCACCGTCAGCATATCGCCCTTTTTCGGGTTTTAACATCCTAGATTAGCATGAAAGGAGTTTCCATGTCTGGTTCAAATTCAAAAATACACCGCACAAACACACAAATTTTCTACATCATCATCTGCGCCTGGTTCCTGTTTATTGTTCGGATTCTCTCAGCACAAACCGTTCCTGCAGAACAGGCGCAGCCCGCAATATTAGCAGAGGAAATTACCCCGACTGACTCTACCCGAGCCGACACAATTGCTATCTTCCCTACAGTCAGTCAAAAACCCTATCTGGGTATTGTGTTCGGTCGTGATCTGGATTTTGAAAAAGCCGAAAAGCTGCACTATCCCTATAATTACGGCGCCTATATTGATAAAATCGAACCGGGTGGACCGGCAGACAAAGCCGGACTAAAGGAGGGTGATATTATCACCCGCTTTGACGAGGAAAAAATCTGGTATAACGATTACCTTGTCCGGACGCTGGAAAATTATCCGCCGGAAGCAACTGTCCCCGTCGTGCTCTATCGGGATGGAAAGGCGATGAAAACCACCATCACCCTGGACAGCGCTCCAAAACCAGTGGAGATAAAAATCAGCGAACCGGAAGAGCCCTCGAGGATTGATTATTCCAGTCCGAAAAAAACCGGCATTATCAAAAGCTCGGATTGCGGCATTTTTTCCTGGGATTTCATCTTTTATGTCCCCGACAATCTTGAATTTTACGACCAGTTTTTACAAACTCAGCTCGGCTATCCGTCAGTCATTGATAACAGACAGGTTAATGATAAGACCTATTCCGGTTTAAACATGACCGGCTTTCATTTCCGCCCGGGAGATAGCGACGGCGCCTTGAACTGGGGTATCTTCTGGGCTAACAACAACTGGAACCGGCACAAACAGATCAGCTACGGTGGAGCAGATCATACAAGTTATCTGATTCACAGCATTAACTATTGGGGCATAACGCTGGATCGGCAAATCACGGTCTTCAGACGGTTATACTTGACCGCCGGGGTACTGGCTGGCAGCCTGACCAACGGTCTCGCAATTCATCAGTCCGAACCACTGACACAGTGGGGTGAGATCGGGGCTCGTTTCACCGATACTGATGAAAATTATCTGCGCGTGGAAAGAAAATACTTTCTGCTCCAGCCCAATCTGTCTCTTTATATCCCAATTCTGGGTGACTTTGGACTTCAGGCAAAGTTTGGTTACTGCTATGGTATTCCCCGATCAGAGGGTTGGAAAGTCCCGTCACCGGACGGGGACAAAACAGTCCTCAATTCGCCGAATACTTCGATCGGCGGATACACCTTCTCCATCGGACCGGCGATTCTGTTAAAGTAAGACCGAAAAGGTTCATTTATATAAATTGTTACAATTCTATCTGCCGAACGTCAGACCCTTTCTTGCCCGAAAGGGTCTGGCTTTTCAGGTAAAACGGGCTCAAAATTAATTGGAAATATTTCCAGATTAGTGTATTTTGTATCAACATCATGCTCGCATCACTCACAGATCGCCTCATTGCAACGGTCATAACAATTGGCTCGCTCCTATTTCCTTTTATTGACGGACTTGATCCTGCATTTAAGGACGTTGCCATCAATCTGGTTGACAATTCACTGACGCTCTCAATGAACCTGACCAACTGCTATTCCGACGAATTTGATCGAATTCTCACCTCGGGGCAGCCGGTTACCGTTCACTTTCTGGCGGAGCTGTATGACAATCGTACCCGGCAGGTGGTTCTGCAAAGAAATTTTTATCACACCGCCCGTTATAATCCTCTGAATAAACAGTTTGAAATCTACCGGTCCGAAAGAGATGAGCAGCGCATTTGCGAAACCCTGGACGATGCCCACGTCTGGTTCGGTGCTTTGTACCGGGTCAAACTCATCACGCCCGAAAACCTCGAGAGGAACCGGGATTATTTTTTCCGGATCTCGGCTTACCTCGAACCGATTACCTTTATCGGTGAAAAATCCCGTTTTGATCTGATGCTGTACTGGAACAATAAGAAGCCAAAGATTGATACCGAAACTTTTAATTCTGCCATTTTTTACCGTTGATGAAATCATGAAAAAATTAATTCCCTCGTTCCGCCTGCAACTTTTTATTCTTTTTATCGTCCTGCTGTTCATTTCGTTAATGTTTACCCGGGCTTTTTTTATCAAAAGCAACAATGCGTTTTTACAACGCCTTACCGAACAGAATCTTCTCACCGGAATCGAAAGCCTTTACCATGACTATAAAATATATCTTCCGAAAGAGCAGTCGGACACCTTCGGTCAGGAGATTGAAGCGCTGATGCGGGGTCAAAAAACGATCGATCTGTCGGTTGACCTTTATCAGCAGCAGGTGGATGCCTATTCCCGCTATATTTTCATCTTCATCGTGCTGGCGGTCTTCCTTATCTTTTTTCTATCAATTAATCTGATAACCCGCCCACTCCGTCGTCTGCAAACCGCTACCCAGGAACTAATGTCCGGCAATATCCGGATTCACGTCAGAGAAAATCCCTTCTCGCCCATCAATGACTTGATCGTCTCATTTAACCAGATGGTTGTGGAACTGGAACGGCAACGCAAAATCGCCATCGAAGCCGAGAAACAGTTAGTCTGGCGGGAGGTCGCCCGGGTAATGGCACACGAAATCAAAAATCCGCTTACGCCGATAAAATTAAGTGTCGAGCGCCTCGAAATGAAAACACTGCAAAATGCGGCGATCAATCCCAAACTGCTTGCGGACAGTCTCGCTGTGATCAGGGAAGAGGTTGCCAATCTACAAGCCCTTGTCGATCGGTTTCGAGGATTCGCTGCACTGCCCGAAGCCAAGCCGGAGCTCTATTCAATTAAAACCCAGATCGAGGAAATCATCGCCTCCTACCAACCAAAACATCGGATTGAATTAATTTGCGAAAATGAGATCCCCCCAATTCATGCAGATAAAATGCAGATCAAACAGGCGCTGGTCAATCTGATTCAAAACGCACTGCAGGCAGCGGATAAACCGGACCTCATTATCACCATTAAAATTGCAGCTGTCGAAAACTGGCTGGCGATTTCTATCCGCGATAACGGTTCCGGAATTCCCCCCGAAAATCTGGAGAAGATTTTTGAGCCCTACTTTACTACCCGCCGCAAGGGCACCGGGCTGGGACTGCCCATTGTGAAAAGAATTGTCGAAAATCACGGGGGGAATATTTCCATAGAAAGCCGGATCAATGCGGGCACAACCGTTTTCATCCGGCTACCGTTTCATTCAAAGATGGAGGATTAGCAATGCGAATTTTGGTCGTTGATGACGAAAAAAATATCCGTCAAACCCTGAGTGCCATTCTGTCCGACGAGGGTCATCACATAACCACCGCTGAGACCGGCGAAGAGGGACTGCACCGGCTGGGCGAAATTCCTTTTGATCTTGTTTTTCTTGATGTTAAACTGCCTAATATCAGCGGCATTGAGGTACTGAAACAGATTAAAAATGAGTGCCCCTCCACCGAGGTTTTGATGATCTCCGGCGATAGTGATATAAACACCGCCGTAACTGCGGTAAAGATGGGCGCCCACGATTTTATGGAGAAACCACTGTCCCTGCCCAAAATATTAATTGCCGTCCAGAATATTGCGGAGAAAAGGAAGCTGTTACAAAAATGTATCATCGGTGACGAAGTCACCAGCTCCCGCTACCAGATTGTTGGTCAATCAAAACAGATCAAAGGGATCCGGGAGGTAATTCAACGCGTTTCCAAAACCGACGCAAAGGTTCTGATCACCGGTGAAAGCGGCACCGGCAAAGAGCTGGTCGCCTATCATATCCATAAGCAGAGCTCGCGGTCGGATCAACCATTTATCACATTTAACAGTGCCGCAATTCCTAATGAGCTGGTGGAAAGTGAACTTTTTGGCCACGAAAAAGGCGCTTTTACCGGAGCCCACCAACAAAAACCGGGGAAACTCGAACGCGCCAATCACGGAACCCTTTTCCTGGACGAAGTCGGTGATATGAACCTTGCCGCTCAATCCAAAATCCTGCGCGTCCTGGAAGAGGGGAAGTTCGAACGCGTCGGCGGCACCCGTACCATTGATATTGATGTCCGGATTTTAGCCGCCACTAACCGGGACATCGAAGCATTAATCCGGAGAGGTAATTTCCGGGAAGACCTCTTTTACCGACTCAATGTTGTCCCCATCCAGCTGCCGCCGCTTCGGGAACGCCCAACGGACATACCCGTCTTAATTGAACATTATCTGCAGGTCTATTCTATCGAACTCGCCACCCCAAAGAAATGTTTTACCGAAACAGCTTTGCGTCAGTTGATGGATTACTCATTTCCCGGCAATGTGCGTGAATTGAAAAATTTTATCGAGCGCATGTACATTCTCTCCGATAAAACCGAACTAGATGAGGGAGATGTCTATCCCAATCTGGGTTCTCAGATCGGCTCGGCGCAGGACCTCCTTGACGACATTCTCGAAAAAGACAGTTTTAAAGATGCCAAAAAGGCTTTTGAAAAATATTATTTTACAAAAAAACTGGAGAAGAGTGGCTGGAACATATCCCGGTTAGCCAATGAGGTCGGTATTCAACAACCCAACCTGTCGCGCAAAATCAAATCGCTGGGAATTGATTTATCGGGAAAAGTATAGCTGTTTCTAATAATCAGAGAGACGAATTTTCAAATTTTCCGGCAATGTTCAGGGATTCAAACTCCGTAATCTCCCGCTCGATCCGCCCGCAAATATTATCCCGGTGCGATTTGGCTGCCAGCTTGATTGCGTTGGTAATGGCTTTTGCGCCCGAGCGACCATGAGCCTTGATGACAATTTCCTTAAATCCCAACAGCGGTGCTCCGCCATATTCTGAATAATCTGTCGATCTCTTCAGTCGCCGAATGCCGCCGGATAGAGCGATCAGCCCCAGCCTCCAGAGCAACCTATGTTTAAAGGCGTAGCGCCCGAGATGAGAGGCGGTTTCCGCCATACCCTCCATCATCTTGGTCACGATATTTCCCACATATCCCTCAGTAACAACCACATCGGACATCCCCAGCATCACTTCATTGCCCTCAATGTTGCCGATAAAATTGACTCCCGGCAGGTTACTCAGAATTCGGTAAACCGTGGATAACAGGTCGCCACCCTTGTACGACTCCTTGCCGATATTCAACAGAGCAACCGTCGGGTCTTCAATGCCCTTAATATCTGAAGCGTAAATTTTGCCCATCAGGGCAAATTGTACCATGTCGTCAACCGCACAATGAATGTTCGCCCCGACATCCAACAACAGGGCAAAGTGATCCGCGCGCTTCTGGACATTCCGGGTCGGATAGACGGTCGCAATCGCCGTTTTACTGACACCGACTATCCGGGGAATATGCAGCGAGGACGCCAGAACATAGGCGCCCGTATTCCCGGCGGAAACTACCCCGTGCGCCCGCCCTTCGGCACAGAGTTTAACGGCGACTATCATTGACGCCTTGGACTTACGGCGGACGGCATCCCTGGGCATATCAGTCATATCAATGGTCTCATCGGTATGCACTATTTCCAATCGGTCCGAATCATATGTTTCCCGGCTGAGAATATCCGTGATTTTTTCCTCATCACCGACCAGGATTACCTTCCCGGGCGATTCCAATGTAGCTACAGCGGCACCCTGGACAATCGCATTCGGGGCGTTATCGCCCCCCATGGCATCTACCGCAATCACAATATTTTTTTCTGTTATAATCATTCTTGCATCACCTATTCAGAGTTTCGGCATATTTTTCAACGCTGCTTTGACATTTCGCTTTAATCTTTCATATTTTAAACGCTCAACTGCTGAATTAACAAATACGGTTTCAAATTTATCCATATTTATCATTTTCCCCAACTCTATATAATCAAGAATCGCTTCCCGCTTCTCAATATATCGCCTTTCGGAAGTCCTTTGCTGCCATTTGATGTTCCAGGGACATACTTCCTGACAGACATCACATCCATAAACCCATCCGCTCAGTTTTTGCATTTCATTTTCTGAAAAATCTCCCCTTTTCTCCACCGTCAGATAAGAAAGACACCGTCGGGCATCAATCATACCCGGCGCCACTATCGCCCCGGTGGGACAGCGCTCCAGACATTCCGTGCAGCCGCCACAACGATTCTCGGCAACGCTCGTTACTGGCAATTCCACAGACAGAAGGATTGTACCGATAAAACAGTAAGAGCCGATATTTGCGGCTATGAATACTCCGTTTTTACCGATCCAGCCGAGACCTGATTGCTCCGCATAGGCTTTTTCCATGATCGGTCCGGTGTCCACAGAAACTCTGCCCATAACTTTTGGATCAATGTTCCGGATTTGAGTCAGGGCGGTTTCGAGTTTTTCTCTGACCAAAATGTGATAATCAATCCCCAGCGCATACCGGGAAAACCGCAATCTTCGGGATGCCTGGAGCGGCGGACTATAGTAATTATCCAGACCAACCAGAACCGATTTCACCCAGGGAAATCTCCGGCGAACATCCTGCCGGTCGGCTGCGCTTGTCACCATCCAATCCATGTCAGCAGAATAGCCTCTTTTAAGCCAGGTCCGATATCGGGATACATACTTTTCACCCAGTGACGGTCTGGATGTTCCAAAGGCTGTAAATTGCCGGTTCATAATCGAAGCAATCTGCGCGCTTGTGATCATGGTCAAATTTACAAACCATTTTCGTTGATAAAAACCGCTTCGGGTAATAAACCGGTTGTTTTAAAGGAATTAAAATCTTTATATTTCAGACCAGAAAGGAAACAACATGCCCAGCCTTAGCGACCTGTTTAAAAACGACACCAATATTCCAAAGCCAATAGATTCGAAGCATGAAAAAGGTTCCTTAGAAGAATCCATACCATCCTCTGGTAAAAAGCGGGTTCTTTTTATCTGTACCGGTAACTCAGTCCGCAGCCAGATGGCAGAAGCGTTGTTAAAATCTCTCGGCGCCGAGCATTTTGAGGCTTACAGTGCAGGCATAACACCCGCCGGCGTTCACCGGCTCACCAAACAGGTAATGGGCGAAATCGGCATCTCCATGGAGGGTCATCAAAGTCAGCACGTCAATGAATACGCCGATATGGATTTTGACTATGTCATACCGCTCTGTGAGGTGGCTGCGCTGAGCTGCCCGGACTTTCCCGGTTCCCCCCACAGAATTAACTGGTATATTGACGATCCCATCCGCGTCTTCGGGGATGACGAGCGCAAATTAATGGCTTTCCGAATTACCCGTAATATTTTAAAAAATAAAATTCATACATTCATTCAGGAAAATAGCTGAAAACCTGTCTATCCAGACAGGGATAATTTTTTTCTATTTCACAGCGCTCAATTTCCACAAACGCCGGAATAGTTCTTCAAGCGCCTGACCCAGATTCTCATCACGGGCGGTGGTTATATCCGGTTCGTTTTTTAGTACGACATAGGGAATTTTATAGTTTCTAACCGGAATAAATTGGGGGTCGTCACCCTTAAACTCTTCCCAGTCTACTTCGCCATACAAGCGGGTCAGTTTCTCGTCGGGTAAACCGTGTTCCAGAATGCTATCCGGACGATCGGGATTAAAACGCTGCCGGTTTTTGCGAAGCGATTCTTCAAAAGACACATCTATATAAAAAATCGCCGCTTTCTCCAAGATTGCATCAGAGAGATGCTCAAAGGCATCACGATAACCGCCATGTTCACTGCCGCGGCTGAATTCAATGATCGCCGTTTTTATATCATGATAATTCTCATCCCGTAGCCGTTTTGAGTACTCCATGCTGATCCGTTCAATCAGTAGATCCCAAAGGTATTGAAATTTAAAATAACCCTCTGAATCGGTATGCAGCCGCGGTTTTTTCAGTGTCTTCTCCAGGATTGCATCTTCTTCAAACCAGGTCCAGAGCATGGGAAAATCATCAAACTCTTCAAAGTCTCCAATATGAAAGCGCCTGATGCGCTCTTCAACCGGCGTCTTTTTCAGGTAGTCAATGACTTCGGACTTGCCCGATGCCGGACGCCCCATAATAATAATTATTTCGAATCTCTCTTTCATAGGAAAAATCTTTACAATTTTTTTTGAATTGCCAATTCAGCCGCGCGTTTCTTTTCGGCGCGGGCGATGAAACTCACCGCCACCAGAATGAAAAAGAGGCTGACCCAATCAATCGGCTGGGGCCACTTTCCCCTAAAAAACAGGGCAAATAGTAGCGTGGAGGTTGTTCCTGCGACCAGCGAGGTCAACCTGTTTACCAGTCCTGCAAAGGTGGCTGTGCGCCCTTTGAACATGAACAGAAAGACGCTGAAAAATGCTACTACTCCGAAGGCGGTACCCCAAAATGCCGCCCACCCCCACCCGGGAACGGGATGGAAAACAGCATTGGCGAAGGGAGTAATCCGTTCACCGCTCCAACCAGCACGACGCACGATCAGCAGCAAAATCGCCGTCGCTAGAAAAAGCGTGGTCGTGGACGAAATCTGTTCAATCCCGAAAAAGGCTTTGTTATTATCCACCTTCACATCTGTCGGACGGGTGTTTTTATAATAATTCATAATATAAATCCGAACAGCGTATGCCGTAATATAACTTGAAAAAATAACTACGACTGCCGTATTGGCAAAGGGATTCTCACCATCACCACTCCCGGTCAGGACCTTGACGCTGACCGCGATCAACGCAAAAACAACACCTAAATTTTCTTCAAGATAAACCCTCTTTTTCAAAATTCCCTGCTTTATCTGAATCGCATCCACTACGCGCCCGATAATAATCACCGAGCCGCGCATAATCACCATGGCGACCATCACCGATACGCCCTTAAAACTATACAGGAGTGTGGTGGTCGGGATCACAACTGCCGTTAAAACGCCGGACGGGATAATATAAAGGAGCTCCGAAGGAAAAGTAAAAGAACCCCAGTTAATCAGCCGGACCGACCGGAGTTTGTACCAGCGCAGCGCCAGGACAATGCTGGTGGCGAAAAGGGTTGAGCTGGCGGTACTGTAGACAAGATACTCCATGTCGTTCATTCCCGACGAGAGAAAATACTTTACACTTATCCCGGTGATCACATAAAATACAAAATATCCCAGGCTGAGTTGAATTAGTCGCCCGGTACTACCGTCTTCCGTTTTCCACATGAAACACCTCCCTACAAAAGACCACCAAAAAATCCTAAGACCACAAATTTTCCGCAGAAAATAGACTTGAAAAAAGCAGCAAAACAAGTTAACGATCGTATAAAAAAAACCAAACTTTATTTTTATAATCATCTTTTTTCAATAATTTTATCCATGAAAAAAATTACTGTTTGTATCAATCACGGTTCCCAACTTCAGGTTAAATCCGGCATGACTATCCGGCAGCTGCTCAATAAATACGGCGGCGAGCACAAGCCCCTTGAGTACATTGCCATCAAAAACAACCTTTTTGCATCTTTAAACGAAATGATTACCGAAAATTCCTCCATTGGCACTTTTACATATTTCTTTGAGTCTTCCCGCCGTGCCTATGAAAATGCAGCCGTTATGATGCTCCAATACATTGTCGAGCAAAATTTCCCGGATAAAAAACTATTCATCCTGCACAGTATGGCAGACGGTATATACTGTGAAATCAATCGGGGTGACACGATCACCGCCAACAAGATTAAAATCCTGAAGAACGCTTTTTCAGAACTGGTTGACGCTGACATTCCCATCGTTCCCCGGCTCTGCACCCGCGAAGAGGCAACGACCTACTTTCTGCAAAACAAACGACCCGACACCGCCGAATTGCTGAAATACTGTTCCTTAAATTACATTATGCTCTTTGCGCTTAATGACCGCTGCTATTGGCTACCCAGCCCACCGGCTCCCTCGACCGGGCTGATTCAGACCTACGGTATACTGAAATACAAAAGGGGTTTCGTCTTCAGAAATCCCGTGGAAAATATGCCGCAGAAATTGCAGCCCTTTTATAATCAGGAACGCCTTTACGAAATCTTCAATGAAGCCGAACGATGGGGTCAGATCCTGGAACTTTCTAAAATCTCCCAACTCAATAATCTTATCGCGAAGAACGATATTTCCGATATAATCAAAATTTCGGAAGCGCTTCATGAAAAGAAAATCGCCGCCATTGCCGACAAAATTGATCGCTCTCGTCAGGACAAACGCTTGATTTTTGTCGCCGGGCCCTCATCTTCGGGAAAGACAACTTTTATGAAACGCCTTTATATTCAGCTACGCGTTCTTGGTCATCGGGTCATCAGTATTTCCCTCGATAACTATTTTAAAGATCGGGATGAATTAGCCCGGGAACAGGGCGATAATTTGAATTATGAGGTGCTGGACGCTCTCGATTTAAAACTGCTGAATGATCATCTCACCCGGCTGATTGATGGAAAGTCTATTGTACCGCCGGTATATGATTTTATATCCGGGAAAAAAGCTCCGGGCAAGACAGAAATTTCTTCAGATCCAAATACCCTTTTTATCATCGAGGGAATCCACGGTATAAATCCGGGACTGGCGGAGAGTATTGATGAACAGTATAAATTCAAAATCTATCTAAGCGCCCTGACCCATCTCAATTTCGATGATACCAACCGGATACCGACTCACGACACCCGCCTGATCCGCCGGATTGTGCGAGACGCCAAATACCGCGGTTACTCTGCAGCGGATACCATCAAAATGTGGAAAAAGGTCGTTGAGGGAGAAAAGCAATATATTTTCCGGTTCCAGGGTGAAGCCGACATCATGTTCAATTCCTCGCTTGCTTACGAAATCTGCGCCCTGAAGCAGCCGGCGGAAATCGCCCTGAAGCAGGTTGATTCAGATGATCTAAGCCACCCCGAATCGGAGCGATTATTAAATATCCTCGCCTATTTTTTACCTGTTGATATTAAGGAGATTCCCCCGACGTCAATCCTCAGGGAATTCATCGGAGAAAGCTCTTTTCGTTACCACTAAAACTTTTCCGGTGGATTTTGACCGGAACCCACCTCTAATTAAAAAGGAATTTCTTCATCCGCGGCAGAACTGTCGTCCTTTTCTTTGGGTGCGTCGTTATCTGACTTCCCCCTGCCGACCATCCCGCCTAAAATAGTGATTTGATCAACCTGAATTTCCGTTTTACTTCTTTTCTGACCCTCTTTATCATCCCATGTACGGGTTTGCAAGCGCCCTTCGGCGTATACCAGCTGCCCTTTTTTCAGCCACTCCTTCGCAAATTCTGCCTGAGCCCGCCACATCACCAGGTTGTGCCATTCCGTTTTCTCATTGCGCTCACCGTTTTTGTCTTTGTAAAATTCGGTGGTTGCCAGAGAAACGTCTGCAACTGCGTCGCCGCTGGGCGTGTAACGCACTTCCGGATCACGTCCTAAATGTCCAACCAGAATCACCTTGTTGATACTTCCCTTTGGTAAAGCCATAATCACCTCCTCTTTTTGAATAATTACCTCCTGCCGCTTTTTTACCGACAGATACTTACAAAATTGTTATCTGAATTATATTGATATTTATTAATTATGTCAACAAATTTTTATTTCGCGTTCTTAAGTTTTTCTTTAATTTGACCAATAAACTGAGCAAAATGATCATCCTTTTCACTCCGGTCTTCGACGCTCTTACAGGCGTGAACGACAGTCGAGTGGTCCCGACCGCCGAAATAAATCCCGATCGTTTTCAGAGATAGGTTGGTATACTCACGCGCCAGATACATCGCCACCATCCGCGCCTCTGCAACCTCCTTGGTTCTTGATTTTCCCACAAGCAAGTCCAGATTAACCAAATAAACGTCACCTACTGTTTTCTGGATGTCTTCAATTGACAAAATACTCTTCTTTTCAATCGTTCCGGTCTCCCGAAGGACTTTCCTGGCAAGAAGTATATCTATATCCACTTTCATCAGCGATGAGTAGGCTAACAATCGAATCAGCAGCCCCTCCAACTCCCGGATATTTGATTTGACATTCTGAGCAATGTATTCAATCACCTCATAGGGTAAATCCAGGTTGTCTTTTTGAGCCTTTTTATTCAGTATGGCGATTCGCGTCTCCAGGTCCGGGGGTTGAATATCAACAGTCAAGCTGGATTGAAATCTCGAAAGAAGCCTTTCCTGCAACCCCCTGAGCTCCAGCGGTGGTCGGTCTGTGGTAAGCACAATCTGTTTGTGATGTTGAAACAGATCATTAAAAATATGAAAAAACTGCTCCTGGGTCTGCTCTTTGTTCTGAAAAAATTGAATGTCGTCCAATAAAAGCATATCAACACCACGGTAATAGCGCACAAAATCGGTGGTTTTGTTTTTCTGCACCGCAGCAATGAAATCCAGAGTAAATGTATCACTCGAAACATAGACCACCTTTTTAGCACACCCGTTAATAAGCGCATGGTTTCCGATTGCCTGCAGAAGGTGTGTCTTTCCGAGACCGGTCCCACCATATATGACAAGCGGATTAAAGGATGTTTTACCGGGCGAATTGGAGACCGCTATTGATGCCGCTTTGGCAAATTGATTGCTTTTCCCCTCAACAAAATTATCAAATACATAGTTTTCATTTATGCGCGTCCCTCGTTCCAGCATTCCGGACTGGGCTGCTCGGATCTCCGGTCTGCTCTCTATCGTTTTCTGAAAAACCCCATCTTTTTCTGGATTTTTTTCAGCCTCCGTTTCAGAGAGAAGAACCGTATATTTGGCATTCATCCCGTTTCCGGAAATTTCTTTCAGTGTTCCCTGAATTATGTCTCGATAGTGACTGTCAAGCCAGTCGTAAAAAAACTTATTGGGAACCTGTAGAAAGATGGTGTTTTCCGAAATTGAAATTGCCCGAATTGGCTGGAACCAGGTACTAAATGTCTGTGGCGGTACTCGTCCCCTGATCAAATCGAGACATCGCCCCCAAATATATTGACAGTCACTGTTAGAATACATACATCCTGCGCTTGTCTGTTCCAGTTATTAACACTATGAAAAAACCTTCAAAACTGTTACGGTTTTTCGAATTGTTCCCGGCGCCCCGTCGGGAGCCGTTTATAAAATGTGGGCGGCACGGTTACGCAAACCACAAAAACCCCCCTCAAATCAAATGGTTGTCAACAATCTATCAACATGCCTGTGGGCGACCTAAATATAAAGTAAATATTCGCCGAACAAAGTCAAGTAAAAGGTGTGAATGATACCAGATTTTAATTCGGTGCCGAAAGAAAAATTGAAATAATACGAAAATTTTTTAAATTACATGGCTTTACGAAAATTAACCTGAGTTTACGGAAGGATATATGAAAAGAACATTTCAACCAAGCAACCGCAAACGAAAAAACAAACATGGTTTCAGAGAAAGAATGAGCAGCAATGGTGGAAAAAAGATACTTGCCCGGCGGCGCGCCCGGGGCCGCAAAACATTATCCGCCTAATATCAGGAAAACCGAACGAATAGCGAAACACAAAGACCTTTCATCCCTTTTCAACAACAACCAGCTGCTTAAAAAAATATGCGGTCCAATCATTGTGAACATTATACCAAGTGACAATTGGGGGTTAGCAATTCTAATACGAAAAAAAATCGAGCCTGCCGTGGTACGAAATCGTATCAAACGCAAAATCCGCGAAGTCTACCGCCGGACCAAGCCCCGCCTTCAAGCCCCCTTAAAGGTAATCTTTACCGTTCACGATTGTCCTAGTGAAAAAGATTATATTTGCGTTTCTGAAGCGCTGTTATCAACATGAATGTTAAAACCCGTATCCTAAACAGCGTTCCTATATTTCTAATCGGTCTGTACCGAATCACTCTTTCGCCATTCCTGCCCAACAGCTGCCGGTTTTATCCAAGCTGCTCTACTTACTGTTTGGAAGCTTTTAAAAATTACGGTTTTTTTAGAGCCACACTGTTATCAATTTCACGAATTGGAAGGTGCCACCCCTTTCACCCGGGCGGTTACGACCCCCTGCCCACAAACAAGGAAACAAGAAATGGATAAAAAATCCTTACTGGCTTTTGCGATAATTTTCATCATTATCCTGATTATGCCCAGCTATTTCAAGCTGATCAACGGTCCGTCCGATGCGCCTCAAAACCATCAGACACCATCCGAAGTCAGCCCGCCGGTTATTCAAAAGCATGCCCCGTCAGAAACCGGATCAGGCACCAGAACGGAGCCGGTCGCCCCATTGAATCAGGCAAAAGAGCAGCGAGTGATTAATGTTGACACAGAACTGTACACCGCTCAAATCAGCTCCATCGGCGGCGGCACTTTAAAAAATATTCGCCTGAAGAATTATTCCATGTTTGTTGATTCCGACACGGCGCTTGTACAGCTGATCAACGACCCATCCAGTTTTCCACTATTGCTTAAATATATCTCTATTAATGGTGATTCAGCGACTCTCGATCAGAACTTCAACGTCGAAAATATTTCCGGTTACTCTGCAGACCAAAACAACCTTACTCTCGAAAACGACAATCAGGTGACTATCACCTATGCCCTTAAAAATGAAAAAAATGACAAAGTCGTCGAAAAATCACTCACATTTTACGGAAACAGTTATACCATTGATGTTCAAACCGACCTGCGCAAAATCCAAAACGAAATGGCTACCAAACATTACGATCTGGTCTGGGATGGCGGATTAAAATATACCGAACCCAACCGGGCTGACGAAGTGCGCTATTCCAAAGCCTACGCCTACAGCGGCGGCGAGACAGATGTCCTGGATGTGAAAAACAACAGACGTGATGAGTCACGCTTTACCGGCAAGACCGACTGGACCGCCATCCGGACCAAATATTTCGCAGCAGCTTTTATCACCAGTGGAAACTGTCTGGGCTACCGGCTGTTGGGTACCGGTGTTCCTCTGGATAGCAAGAATTTTTTTAAAGAGTTCTCTATGCAGGTTTCCCTGCCGGTTGATCGGGTCGTGAACACAACGCTTTTTGTCGGACCGCTGGAGTATACCACAATCAAGGCTCTTGACGTTGATCTGGAAAATATTATGAGCCTCGGCAAACTGCTCAAACCGATCAGCAAGGGGGTTCTTTGGATCTTTCTGCGTTTAAGGACAATCTTACCCAACTACGGCTGGGTTCTGATAGTGTTCGCCTTTCTTATTAAAATAGTCCTGTACCCGCTAACCAATAAATCCATGCAATCCATGAAGGAGATGCAAAATCTTCAGCCCAAGATCGAGGAACTGCGTAAGAAATACCAAAAAGACCCCCAAAAACTGAACACCGAGACGATGAAGCTGTATAAGGAACACGGTGTCAATCCTATGGGTGGATGTCTGCCGTTGTTGCTCCAGATGCCGATTCTCATCGCCCTTTTTACGGTCTTCCGGTCAACCATTGAACTGCGCCACGCGCCATTCATCTGGTGGATCACGGACCTCTCCGCTCCGGATACTATCTATACACTTCCTTTTTCGATCCCAATTTACGGTCAACATATCAACGTTTTGCCCATCATTATGGCGCTCTCAACACTTATCCAACAAAAACTCAGCGGTACCACCAGCTCAAATCCCCAGCAAAAGATGATGACCTACATGATGCCAGTCATGTTCTTCTTTATGTTTAATCAGTTCCCCTCGGGTTTAAATCTTTATTACACTCTTTTCAATCTTTTAACCATTGCTCAGCAGAAGCTGATTCCAGCCAAGCCCAAACGGAAAAGCAAGCGCCCGTCTACAATTGATACCCTGCGCCAGATTCAATCCAAGACAAAATTCAAATAGCAATCATTGTATGGCTTGGAGACCCCCCTCTACAATCGTTGCTCTTTCAACACCCAGAGGATACGGCGGTTTGGCGGTAATCCGTCTCTCTGGACCAGATGCACGTTCCATCACCAAGAAAATTTTTCGCTCCCGACAGCCCCTGTCTCACCGCAAGGCGGTTATTGGAGAGCTTATAGACCGGAACGGCTTTATTGATACCGCCATCTCGACCTTTTTCGCAGCACCCGATTCCTATACCGGAGAAGACCTTGTCGAAATCAGTCTGCACGGAAATCCCTATTTATGCGACCTGGTAATTGATGCCTGTAACGAATTCGGCGCCCACCTGGCAGGTCCCGGAGAATTCACCCAGAGAGCTTTTCTAAACGGAAAAATGGATTTGAGTCAAGCCGAGGGGGTCGCGGATTTAATCTATTCGTCTTCACGGGCGGCACAAAAAATATCTGCCAATCTGCTGAAGGGCTCCTTTGGAAGAGAGATAAAGCGGCTGAAATCTCAACTGGTTGAGGCTTTATCCATTATAGAGCTGGAGATGGATTTCATGGATGAAGAAATAGATCACACTCCTCTCGAGAAGTTACAAAATAAGATCGCGGCAATCATAAAAAAAACAGATGGGCTTATTAAGAGCTACGAGGTCGGAAAAATTCTTCGGGAAGGAATCTTCTGTCCGATCATTGGTCCGCCCAACAGCGGAAAATCGAGCCTGTTCAATGCTTTTCTCCAGGAAGAGCGGGTTATTGTCTCGCCCCGACCAGGTACCACGCGGGACTATATTGAGGAGGTCGTGAGAATCGGAAACTATCAGATTCGGTTTATGGATACTGCCGGATTGCGAAAATCCACCGATGAGATTGAAAGCCGTGGCATCCAAAAAACGCGAGTCCTGATGCTCTCTGCCAATACAATACTATATGTGATTGATTCATCCAAACCATTAAAAGGGCTTCCCGACCTGCCCTCTCATTTACTAAAGAAGACCCTTTTTATACTGAACAAGTCCGACCTCACCGATTCGAAGAATCTTCGCCGGCTGAATGAAATTTTTGGGAAATATCCCCATCTTTCCTGCTCCGCTTTGAAAAATGAAGGGGTTCACCGAATTGCCAAAACCATTATTGAACAGCTGGAAGCGAAAATCCATAACTTTGGTGACACGCACATCATTTCAAGACAACGTCACAAAAACGCCCTTATCAGTACAAAAAAATTCTTAAAACTTGCCTGGCGAAATTTGCACAATAAATCCGCGCCGGAAATTATCGCCATTGACCTTCGGGAAGCGCTGGGCGGACTCGATATAATTCTTGGAAAAACAGAAAACGAAGATATTTTGAACCATATCTTCAGCCATTTCTGCATTGGAAAGTAGTTGTTTCACGTGAAACTTGATTTCGAAAATATAGTCATCGGCGGCGGTCATGCCGGGGTAGAGGCAGCGCTTGCCTCCGCCAGAATGGGAATTAGTACCCTGCTGATTACCATGGAAAAATCCGCCATCGCCCGAATGTCCTGCAACCCTGCCATCGGCGGCTTGGCAAAGGGGCACCTTGTCGCTGAAATTGACGCTCTCGGTGGTGAAATGGCAAAAGTTACCGATAAGACCGGAATTCAATTTCGGATGCTCAACCGCTCAAAGGGACGCGCCGTTTGGTCGCCCCGCGCCCAGGCGGATAAGCTGCAATACTCTCTTGAAATGATAAGCTTGGTCGTTGCCCAGAAAAATCTGGAAATTCTCGAGGACACCGCGATTGGAATAATCACCGAACACAACCAGATTGTCGCCGTTCAAACCAAAAAATGCGGGTTTATTACCTGTAAAACAGCTATCATCACCGCGGGAACCTTTTTAAACGGTTTGATCCATATCGGTGTCAAACAAAAAAGGGGCGGGCGACTCGGCGAAAAAAGCGCTCTCGGAATAACCGAATCTTTAAATGCGGTCGGGATAAAGTCGGGACGGCTAAAAACCGGCACCCCACCTCGAATCCATAGAGACAGCATAAATTTTGATCAATTGACACCTCAATATGGTGATAAAAATCCAAAACCCTTTTCATTTCAGACTAAAAATTTCAATCCGATAAATATTCCCTGCTATATTACCTATACAAATCCGGGCACACATGCCATCCTATTTTCCGGTTTAGACCGCTCGCCCCTCTACACCGGTCGGATAAAGGGGGTCGGTCCGCGCTATTGTCCCAGCATTGAAGACAAGATCGTGCGTTTTCGGGAAAGAACATCACATCAAATCTTTCTTGAGCCGGAATGGGAAGATTCTTACCAGTATTATGTCAACGGGTTTTCAACTAGTCTGCCGGTGGATATTCAGGAAAAGGGGCTACATTCGATCCGGGGACTTGAAAACGCCGAGATTATCAAGCCCGGCTATGCCATTGAATACGATTTCTTTCCGTCTTACCAATTGAAGCGCACGCTCGAAACAAAAGTAATCGGCGGTCTCTACCTGGCGGGACAGGTCAATGGTACCTCTGGCTATGAAGAAGCCGCGGCGCTTGGTTTGGTTGCCGGGATTAATGCGGCTCTTAAAAATCGTGACGAACAGCCCTTTTTCTTAACCCGCTCAGAGGCATACATCGGAGTACTGATTGACGACCTCATCACTAAAAGCCCCACCGAACCCTACCGGATGTTCACCTCCAGCGCCGAATACCGGCTGTTGCTTCGCTTCGATAACGCTGACCAACGGCTATCTCATTATGGTCACCGCTTCGGATTAATTCAGCACAACCAGTTTTTATTGTCTCAGTGCAGGAAGCATTTGATAGAAAAATCAATCCGTTATCTGCACCAGACATCGCTCAGTCCGTCTGTTATTAATCCCAGGCTTGCTGACAAGCTTGAAAATCCGGTTAAATCCGGGATATCCCTGTTCAAACTGCTTTGCAGACCCAACATTCATCTCGCCGATTTATACCCTCTGCTTCCCGAGTCTTTTTTAAGGACTTTCAGCAAACTTGACGGTTTGGCTGAACAGGTTGAGCTGGATGTGAAATATCACGGCTACATTCAACGTCAAATAAATCTGATAAAAACCCAATCCCGCCAGGAGCAAATTCGCCTCCCCGACAATATTGAGTACCTGAAAATCAACTCCATCACCAAAGAGGCTCGTGAAAAATTAAATCTAATGCGTCCGGAAACCATTGCTCAGGCGGGGCGTATCCCGGGGGTCTCGCCAGCCGACATCACCGCGCTGCTGATTCTCCTAAAAAAACAGGGGGTTTCACGTGAAACAGAATAAGGACCTTGAAAAACTGTTCTCAGTTTTTGAGTCTGGCGCCCCTCTTCCTGAGATAATTCATAAGATTAATAAAAATAATTTTACCCTAAGTGTTTCCGGTTTAGATACATCTTCTCTGCTTAGCCTCTTTTGCGCCACCCTGATTCGAAACAGCGGCTGGTGCCCATTGATCATTTTCAGCAACAATCAGAAATCTGAACTTTTTCTATATGACATTGAGTCCTTTTTACCGTCCAAATCAATTGTTTATTTACCGAATCCTGCTGACACCGAAGGGGATTACCAAAAATTTCTACTGAACGACGCTTTCCATAAAATCATTGCTCAACAGGCTAAAATTATCATCGCATCAATTGAATCCTTTGATTTGAAGTTCCCCGATGCCGGTGCTTTTCAAAAATCCCGGCTTTTAATAAAACCGGAGCTTGCTATATCCAAACAGAGTATGGTCGAACAATTAATCTCTTTTAATTATAAACCCGAGTTTGCCGTCGAATTTCCAGGTGACTTTGCTTCCCGGGGCGAAATCATTGACATCTACCCTTATGGTTCAGCGCATCCATACCGGATTGAGTTTTTTGCAGATACCGTCGAATCAATCCGCATTTTTGACAAGGAGTCGCTCCAAACGCTCAAATACACAGATGAAATTATTCTGCTTCCGATTATTACCGATCTTTTTGAAAAAACCACCAGTATTTCCAGTTATCTTCCCCGAAACAGCCTTGTCCTCTTTTCAGAATATGATACCAACCGCGACTCTTTTCAGCAGCTTAAGAAGCAAGAGGAAATTTTACTGTCTTTCTCAACCATCTATTCCAATGATCTTGAAACCTCCGATTTTAAAATTATATCAACGCCGATTAATAAAAATATCCGTGGTCTGAGCGCATATAAAAAACATCTTAATTATTTATATAACAATTATTTGCCATGTGATGTTTTCTTCTTCTGCTCCGATTCCGGTCAAAAACAGCGGTTAACTGCACTTTTAAACAATCAAAGTGTTAAAATCCTTAATCTTTCTCTTTCAAGGGGATTTGAAATTCCCGCCGCCGGTCTTTTCGTATATACCGACACAGAAGTGTTTTCGCGTCGGCAAAAAACCCGGTCTTTTTCTTTCCTGCCGCCGGATGTTATGCATAAAAAATTCGATCCGGCTGAAATAGGGTATGATGATTTTATCGTACACCACGATTACGGGATTGGAAAATACAAAGGTCTGACTATGGTCAACGCCTTTGGCGCAGAACGCGAATGCCTGGTGCTTTCCTATGCCAGCAATGATAAAGTTTATGTCCCCCTCGAAAAAATGGCGTTGGTGCACAAATATCGCTCCGCCGATAATCTGCCTCCGAAACTCACACGTTTGGGTTCGCCCGAATGGGACCGTATCAAATTAACAACCCGGCGCTCAATTGAGACGCTTTCCCGCGAAATCATCGAGCTCTATTCAAAACGACTGAGTGCTACCGGATTTCAATTTTCGGAGGACAACGAATTTCAGCTGATGCTGGAAACAGAGTTCCCTTATGAAGAAACCCGCGATCAGATCAGCGCAATTTCTGAGATTAAAAAAGATATGGAAGCCTCTGTGCCAATGGATCGGCTGTTGTGCGGCGATGTGGGATTTGGAAAAACCGAGGTCGCTATCCGGGCTGCCTTTAAGGCTGTCAACGACTCCAAACAGGTTGCCATATTGACACCGACGACAATTTTAGCAGATCAGCACTATTTTACTTTCAAAAAGCGTCTTGAAAATTACCCAGTCTCGGTCGAGCGGCTCTCTAGATTTATGAAAAAATCAGACCAGAAAAAGATTATTAAAAAACTAATCGCCGGTAAAATTGATATAATCATCGGAACCCATCGAATTTTATCAAAAGATGTCTGCTTTGCTGACCTGGGTCTGCTTATTATTGACGAAGAACACCGCTTCGGCGTAAAGGACAAAGACAAAATCAAAAAGTACCGGACAAACATTGATGTCCTCTCGCTGTCGGCAACGCCAATACCGCGCTCCCTCCATTTCTCCCTGATTGGCGCTCGTGATTTCTCGTTGATCACCACACCACCCAAGGAGCGTCTGCCCATTTTTACCGAAATAATATCCTTTGATAAGAATATTATCAGAGCCGCCGTGAACCGGGAAATATCCCGAAATGGTCAGATCTTTTTTGTTCATAATGAAATCAAGACAATCGCAGCTCTCTCGGATACACTCCGCCAGATGTTTCCTGAATTGAAGATCCAATATATCCACGGTCAGATGTCAGAGGAGATCATCGAGCCAATTATGGCTGACTTTATCAACAAAAAGATTGATATCCTGGTAACAACCGCGATTATCGAGTCAGGGATTGATATTCCGAATGCCAACACAATTTTCATAAATAAAGCTGAAAATCTTGGTCTGTCCCAGCTCTACCAGCTGCGCGGTCGTGTCGGGCGACTCGATCGCCAGGCATACGCCTATTTGATTACCTCACATCCCTCTCGGTTAAACCCAAATGCTGTTAAGCGCCTGCAATCCATTAAACGGCATACGGCTCTCGGATCCGGATACATGATATCTCTTGAGGATTTGGAGATCCGCGGATCGGGAAATATTTTCGGAGTAGAGCAAAGCGGTAATATTCACTCCATCGGTTACGAACTGTATCTCAAGATACTCCAGGATTCTCTTTCCGATTTGAAAGGGGAAATTTCCGGAACAGAAACGCTCCCTGTACCTGAGTCAGGTCACGATCCCACTATCATTTTCCCTCTACCTGCCTACATTCCAAAAGAATACATTGCTTCGGAGTCGCTCCGCCTGTCGTATTATAAACAGCTGGCTTCTTTCAAAACCCATGAAGAAATCGAGTCTCTTAAAAATATTATCACCGATATTTTTGGCCGCCCGCCGGCAGAAATGGAGAATCTATATGATTTGATTACACTCAAATTGTATTGTGTTCAGTTGGGAATCAATAAACTGAAGTACGATCATGATTTGTGCCGCCTCCATTTCGATGAAAACAATCCTTTCAGCGCCCCCTCTGAATTGGTCGCGACGCTGAAGCGAGTTGCATCAGAACTGAAATTTTCCTACAAATTTATCCCCAGTGGGCAGCTCGTTTTTGCTATTTATTTGAATAAATTGCCCCGGGCTTCATCCCTAAAACAGTTCTTGTATCATCTCTGGGGCAATCTTAATTTACACCAGTGAGTATCCGGAATATTTTGAATAAAAAAGCCTTCATACTGATAATATCTTTTTTATTAGCGAACTCTTGCGAAACAGGAGATTCGGATCGCCTGCTAAATGTCGAGAATTATTGGTTCACCACTGCGGATTTCTACTTTCTCCACCCGGTTCATACCTTCAAGCATCTGCCGGAAAATTACAAAAGAGAACGGATTGAATCCTTCATTGACCGTCAGTTAATCGTATATAAAGGTATTGACGAAGGTTACCTGAAACTTCCCGGTTTCAAGGAGGAATATCGGAGATTTCAAAAGAGAGCACTTATCAATTTTTATTTTGACCGTACGGTCCTGGATTCGGTGGTCACCAAACACCGGCTTTTGAATCGCTACGAATCCCTTGATTACGATAAAAGAGATTTATATACTTTTGATGAGTATGCGGCGGTCTTGAAGGAGCGCCTGATCAAGGAGTTTTCCAATGAAATTCAGGAGCGCTATCTTAAAACTGTTCAGAATATTAAAAAAGCATCGGGTTTTAAGAGTTATCCACAGAACATCGAAGGGCTGGCAAAGATATATCTTGATACCTACGTTTCACTCAGAAACGATTCTGTTTTCTACGCGCCTTTTGACATCTTAAAACGTCTCCATTTTGAAAAGCCGGTCTACCAAATCAATGGCAAAGATATTACTCTGAAAAAATTCATCACTAAAATAGAAAACTTTCCACTGGCGCTTCCCAATCAGTTTTCAAATCCTGAGGTGCTGAATGAAATTATCGAAATGGTGGCAATCAACACCTATATTTTAAAACTGGCAGAGCGACTGAATTTTGACCGGGATCCTCTTTACAAACAGCGACTGCGTAATCAGAAGTTTTCGATTCTTTACAATCTCGTCATCCGCGACGCTGTTTCTCGTAAAATTAGCGTCTCCGATGATAACATATACCAGTACTATCTGGATAATGTTGACTCTCTTTACCGAACAAAAGAAGAATTCGAAGTGCAGGAAATATTTGTAAAAGACCAAAAGCTGGCAGAAGATATATTAAAAAAGATTAATCGCGGCGAGGATTTCCAGCAACTGGCGGATACCTTCACCGAGAGGTACCAAACCAAACCACGCAAGGGCTATCTTGGGTTCCTCCGCGCCGATATGTACGGCAACATCGGTCGCACTGCCGCAAACATTCCTCCGGGGCAACATTGTTTCGAACCAATTCCGTCCGGGAAAGGTTTTTCCATTATAAAAGTTTTATCCGTAAAAGAATCCCAGCCCATCTCTTTTGACGATAACCGCGGTAAAATTCTCGAAGACTATAAAGATGTTTCCTTTAAACAGAAAAGAGCGGAACTAATCCAAGCCCTGAGAGATAAATACAATTACTATGTGGACTATTCAAAACTGATCAACTAAAAGGTCTCCATTGTTATGAAGAAAAATCTGTTTATCGTCGGTATTTTCATTTTCTCTTTTTGTGGAAAACCGGGCGAACCGGTTGATTATCTGGCACGTGTCAACAATGAATATTTGACACCCGATTATATTAAAACCGTCTATTCCGAAATAACCGCAGATTATACCAACAACAGCGACTATATGAAATCAATTGTATCCAACTGGGTAAAAAATGAGATACTATATCAGCAGGCGATGAAATACCGCTTTGATAAGGATAAATCCATACAGTATAAGGTCGAAAATTATCAGAAACAACTCATTATTGACGCTTATATTCGCCTGTTATTACAGACAAATATTCACGTTAGCGAGGATGAAATTCGCAATTTTTATATACAGAACCGCAGCAGCTATTTGAGAGATGTGGATGAGGCTAAAGTTTCTCATCTGATAATTGATGATTTTGACGAAGCCAATCGAATAAAAAACATCCTCAGGTCACGCAACCGCAAAGATATTGACCAGCTTTTCAGCAACTACAGGTTCGAAACAAAAGTTGTGCGGCGCGGTGAATCTATTAAGGAATTAGATAAAAATATCTTCGAGTCTCCACCCCGCAATATTCTTGGTCCGATTCCCTCCGATTACGGCTACCATATTATTGAGGTTATCTCAAGGTATAAAGCCAGAACTATCCGTTCAATTGATGACGTCAGAAACGAAATTCTGGATAAAATTACCCAAGCAAAAATTCAGGATTATTACAACGCCAACCTGGACAGCCTCCTTTCTATTACCGACTACGAAATAAAACATGAAAATATCAATACCCGGACTTTTTTCCCATGAGAAAAATTTTTACTATACTGATACTTACCTGTATTCCTCTTATTTATGCCCAGGAAATAATTGATGGCATCGCTGCTATTGTGGGAGAAAATATTATCCTTAAAAGCGAGGTTGATCAGTTTGTTCAAATTAATGCCTCGCAACTGCGGATTGATCCAAGACGTGACCCTGAAGCATATCAACAGTTGGTGAATCAATCTCTGCAGTCACTGATTGATGAAAAGATTCTCCTGGAACAGGCGAAAATAGAAACGATTGAGGTCAAAGACCGGGAAGTGGAAGCAATGCTGGAACAACAGATTGAAAATATCATTTTCCAGGCTGGTTCCAAAGAAAATGCCGAGGAAATTCTCGGAAGCCCGATAAACAAGATTCGACGGGATTACAGACCGCTGATTAAAAACCGTTTAATCGTTGAAAAACTGCGAAACGAAATGTTCAGTAAGGTCAACATCACCCGACGGGAAGTGGAAAATTTTTACAACACTTTTAAGGACAGTCTCCCGGAAATACCACCATCCTATGACTTTAGTCAGATTTTATTTAAAATCAAGCCTGGTTCAAAAGAGGAGAACAGGGCAAAATCTCTGGCTGATTCTCTGTACAATTTATTAAAAAACAAAAACGCGGGTTTTTCTGAATTGGCTAAAAAATATTCCCAGGACCCTGCCAGTGCATATGACGGTGGTGACCTGGGTTATATCTCGCGAGGCGGGTTCATCAAGGAATTTGAGGAGGTCGCTTTTTCTCTCAATATAAATGACATTAGCGAGGTAGTTAAAACCGAATTCGGCTATCACATTATCAAACTTATTGACCGGAAAGGTGAAAATATCCGCGTCAGTCATATCTTAATCAAACCAGAAATATCAGACGAAAATATTGATAGTCTGATTAACAAAATCACCTATGTGAGAAATATGTTGATAACCGAAGAGATGACCTTTGATTCTGCCGCAATCCTGTATAGCGATGATCCGGATGTAAAAATAAATAAAGGGCGTATACCGCGCATTTTAAAAAGTCAAATTCAACAACGTGAGTTTCTCTCAGTCCTCGATACTTTACAAATCGGAAAAATCAGTCAAATATTTTCTACAGATATGGGATATCATATTTTAAAATTAAATAATGTTTTCACAGATACATGGTCGGTAATCGAAAAATGGGCATTAGAATATAAAAAATCAACACTTTATGATGAATGGATAGAAGAATTAAGATCAAAGTTTAATATAGAATTAAGAATTGGTGAGTAAACAGTGTACTTGATGTTTATGATTTATATTAATTATATATTAAGAAAAAATATTATCAATAAACCTTCATTATCAACAAATTATCAACAAAAAAATTTTATAATTTTACTTTTCCTATTAAGCATAAAAATTGGTTATTAACAAATTCACCAGTATATAATTACGAATAGATTATTTTCTATAAATATTACTTCTAATTTTATGAATAAATAAAGAATGTAAAATCTCTTGTAAAAATATCAATATTTTGGTAAAATTACCCGACGTGATAACAATTTAAAAAGGAGCAAACTTATGCAATTTTCAGTGGATAAAAAGATTCTGCTCTCTCATATCCAAAAAGTTTCCAAAGTATCTCCTGCACGTTTAACCATGCCGATTCTGAACAGTATATTATTTGAAGTAAAAGATAATCAATTGACCCTTAGATCTTCAGATATCGAAATTACGATGAATACGATCTTACCAGTCAAGGGTATCGAAAACGGTTCTATTGCTTTACCAACCAGAATTATTTTTGACATAGTCAATGAAGCCGAAGAAGGTGATCTAATCATAACATCCGATACGGAGGGTAGTAGTACCTTAAAAACCGGTAAGGGTGTATTTGAAATTATGGGAAGACCCGGAGATGAATTTCCTACCCTTCCAAAGATTACCAATTTTAACGATGTGGAAATAGAAAATTCAACTTTACGGAGAATGATTCAGAAAACAATTATTGCGGTCAGTAAAGATGAATTAAAGCCTGCCTTGATGGGAATGTTGTTACAGATCAGGAAAAATGAACTCCGTACCATTGCGACCGATGGACACCGCCTGGTTTGTATGATTCGAAAAGATTTTCACAACGAGGAGTATGAAGGCGAGGTAATTATACCGGTAAAATTTTTAAATTTATTATTGGGATATCTGGATTCTGAAGGAACAACCCTTTTATCAATCAGTGAAAATCATATTAAAGTTGAACTGGATTCCACGGTAATATTTTCCAGAATTATTGATGAGCATTTTCCGGACTATGAGAGTGTTATTCCCAAAGATAATGACCGGATAATAAACGCCGATGTTAATAGCTTACTGGCAACTTTACGAAGGGTTATTATATTTGCAAATAAGACGACCCATCAAATCTCTTTATCGCTAAGTAAAAAAGGCTCCAAGATCAGTACGACTAATCAGGAATCCGGTACATCTGCCGATGAGGAAATTGATATTGAATACATCGGCGACGATATGGTTGTCGGATATAATGCCGAATACTTAAAAGAGATTTTAAGAAATATTGATACGAATAATGTTGTCATGAAACTAAAATCAATAATCAGTGCTTGCCTGATTTTACCTGATGAACAACAAGAAAATGAAGATTTTACCATGTTGCTGATGCCGATCAGATTAAATGAATGATTCTTTAATCGGTTGACACATTTCTGCGGCGAATTGAATTTTTTTACGAACTGAATGATTTTAAAAAGTTTAAAACTGAATTTTTTCAGGAATTACAATCGGGGTGTTTTTGAATTTAATGATAATTTGAACATAATTTTAGGCAATAACGGTACCGGAAAAACAACTTTATTGGAGGCTATTCACTGCTTATCGCTGACTAAAAGTTTCCGGACACATAAAAACAGTGATGTTATAAAGTATAATTGTAATTATTTTCAGATTTTCGGAATATTTACCAATTCTAAAAAAGAGGAGATAAATGTCAATTTTAACTATTCAAACAATGATGGAAAAGCGCTTTTTATTAATCGGATAAAGATTGAGAAAATAATAGACATTATTGGTAAAATACCGGTTATTATTTTATCGCCCAGTAATCAGAGAATAACGGAAGGCGGACCGTTGTTGCGAAGAAGCTTTATTGACAGAATTTTATCCCAGATTGATCCCGGCTACCTTTCCACACTGATTGAATTTAAAAAGAGTATCATCCAGAGAAATGCACTTTTAACACAATATAAAGATGAAGAAAAATATAATTATGATCCCTACATTGAGACGATTGATGATATTTTAATAGAACATGCGTTTCAGATTCAGAAGATGAGAGAGTCATTTATTAATGATTTTAATCCGCTTTTTAAGGAAGTATACCGACTATTGAATCACATAAATCATACCGTTTATATAAAAAATTATCGGGATATTGAGATTGAAAATTTTAGAAAACGTTATAAGCAAAAATTAAAATCAAGAATTGAGAGAGATATTAACTATGGTCGCACAACAACGGGTCCCCACCTGGATCGGATATCGTTTATATTCAACGATCGGGATATTCGCTATTTTGGTTCACAGGGAGAACACAAGATTTATTTAATGGCTTTAAAACTAGCCGAAGGCAGATTTATTGAGGAGAAAACCGGGGAAAAGGTGATCTTTTTGCTGGATGATCTGTTTGCCTTACTGGACCGAACTCACTGTACGAATATTATTAAATTGATTGGACCAGCCAATCAGACTTTTATCACGGCAACCGATATGGCTGTTTTGGAGCGCTCGGATTTTAACATTGATAGATATGATCATAAAATACTGAAATTACCGGACAGGGCGGTCTAATGACGATACAGATCGGAAAAGCTATTGATAAAATGCTGGAAAAGCTGAATATCGCCACCCCGGTCAGGCAGTGGGAAGCTGTCGCCTTATGGGATGAGATTGTTGGTGATACAATTGCTCATCACACCAGAGCAGAAAAAGTCCAGTATGGAAAGCTATATGTGTCGGTGGATTCACCGACGTGGAGAAACGAATTAATCTTTCACAAAAATGAGCTTTTAGATAAAATAAATAGTAAATTACGGGGTGTGAAAATTAAGGAGATAGTATTACGGTAGGGAAAATAAAATTTGCGGAATCAGCAGAATACAGTGCTGAAAAAATTACTGTACTAAAAGGACTGGAAGCCGTTCGTAAAAGACCGGCGATGTACATCGGGGATACCGGAAAGAGAGGTCTTCATCATCTGGTCTTTGAGGTGATTGACAATTCCATTGATGAGGCTCTGGCGGGATATTGCAATAAGATTATTGTCACGATTCACAAGAATAATTTTGTCAGTGTTCTGGATAACGGCAGAGGCATCCCGGTTGATATTCACAAAGCAGAAAAGAAGCCGGCTCTTGAGGTTGTAATGACCGTTCTGCACGCCGGTGGCAAGTTTGATAAAGGTACTTATAAGGTTTCCGGCGGGTTGCATGGTGTTGGTGTCTCAGTGGTCAACGCCCTGTCTTCTGAAATAACGGTCGAGGTTTATCGGGATGGAAAAATATTCACCCAGTCTTACCAGCGCGGTGTACCGACCGGCAAGCTGTCAGAGATCGGAAAAACCAGAAAAAGAGGAACTTATACCCGTTTTTTACCAGATGAGGAGATTTTTAAAAAGATTCAATGGGAATATGAGATTCTGGAGCACCGTGTCCGGGAGTTGGCTTTCCTGAATAAAAATCTCGAGATGGTTTTAAAAGACGAACGGGATGGAAATGAACAGCGCTTTCTCTATAAAGGCGGATTAGCGGAGTTTGTCAAATATCTTGACGAAACCAGACCCTCCATTATCGGAAAACCGATTACTATAGAAAAAGAATTGGATAATGTCCCGGTGGATTTGGCGCTGCAGTATAATAGCTCTTACTCTGAGAACATTTTTACTTTTGTCAATAATATAAATACAGTCGAGGGTGGCTCCCATCTGGTGGGTTTCAAAACGGCTTTAACGAGGACGTTGAACAATTACGCCCAGCGAAACGGACTGTTCAAAAAAGACACCTTTACTCTTTCGGGTGAAGACGTGCGAGAGGGCTTAACGGCAATTTTAAGTATTAAGGTTGCTGAACCGCAGTTCGAAGGGCAAACCAAGACAAAACTCGGTAATTCTGAAGTAAAGGGAATCGTTGACTCAGTTGTATCGGAGGGGCTTTCTGAATATCTGGAACAGCACCCCGCAGAGGCAAAACGAATCGTAGAGAAAAGCCTGAATGCCGCTCGTTCACGGGAAGCAGCCAAAAAAGCCCGGGAACTCACCCGCCGCAAAAGTGCTCTGGAGATTGGTAATTTGCCCGGCAAATTGGCAGACTGCTCCACCAAAGACCCCAGTCTCTGTGAGCTGTATATCGTCGAGGGTGATTCGGCTGGCGGTAGCGCCAAACAGGGTCGTGACCGTAAGTACCAGGCGATTCTTCCGATCCGTGGAAAAATTATCAATGTCGAAAAAGCCCGCATTGATAAGGTTTTGAACAATAACGAGATCGGGACGATTATTACGGCGGTAGGAACCGGGTTCGGCGAAGATGAATTTAATATTGACAAATTGCGTTACAATAAAATCATTATTATGACCGATGCCGATATAGACGGAGCACATATTCGAACCCTGCTGTTGACATTTCTATACCGCTATTTGCCGCAGCTGGTCGAAGAAGGGCGTGTTTACATCGCTCAGCCGCCGCTGTATAAAGTATCATCGGGTCGTAAAGAGTTCTACGCTTATGATGAAGACGAGCGTGATATTCTGATGAAAAGATTGAAGAAGGAAAGCAATTCCAAAATTGATGTGCAGCGCTATAAGGGGCTGGGTGAAATGAATCCTGAGCAACTCTGGTCCACAACAATGAATCCCGAAACGCGGACACTGATAAAAATCACGATTGAGGATGCCTCTCAAGCCGATCGGACGTTTTCCATATTAATGGGCGGAGATGTGGAACCGCGCCGTAACTTCATTCAAAAGAATGCAAAATATGTCAGAAACCTGGATGTTTAAAAGATGAATAAGCAAAAGCAGGTCAACATAGAGTTTCAGAGAAACAAGATTATTGCGGTCAATATTGACGAAGAGATGCGCGATGCCTATCTCGATTATTCCATGTCAGTGATTGTTTCCCGTGCTTTACCTGACGTGAGAGACGGTTTAAAACCGGTCCACCGGAGGATTTTGTATGGAATGTCCGGCTTGGGATTAACGTATAACCGACCCACAAAAAAGTGTGCGCGAATTGTCGGTGAAGTAATGGGTAAATACCACCCACACGGTGATGCGGCGGTTTATGATTCACTGGTGCGGATGGCGCAGGATTTTTCCATGCGGTATCCGCTGGTTAATGGACAGGGTAATTTCGGTTCCATTGACGGCGATAACGCCGCAGCCATGCGATATACCGAAGCCCGGATGAGCCGAATCTCCAGCGAATTGCTCCGGGATATTGACAAAGAAACCGTTGAATTCGTACCCAATTTTGATGATTCACTGACCGAACCATCTGTGTTACCGACAGCTGTTCCGCTGTTATTGGTAAATGGTTCGAGCGGCATCGCTGTTGGTATGGCAACCAACATTCCGCCCCACAACCTGACCGAGATTGCCAGTGCGATTATCCATTTGGTGGACAGTCCCGATGCCACCATAGAGGAACTGATGCAATTTGTTAAGGGGCCGGACTTTCCAACCGGGGCATTTATCTTGGGGCGGCAGGGAATCAAGAGCGCCTATGAAACGGGAAAGGGAATTATCAAAATCCGCTCCCAGGCATTCGTGGAAACTAGCAAGGTGGGGAAAGACAACATTATTGTGACGGAAATCCCCTATCAGGTCAATAAAGCTAATCTGATCGAAAAAATCGCCGGTCTGGTCCGCGATAAAGTAATCGAGGGAATTTCAGATATTCGGGACGAGTCCGACAAGGATGGAATCCGGATTGTTATCGAGATAAAACGCGATGCAATTCCGGAGGTAGTTTTAAATCAGCTCTACAGCCATACCCAGTTGCAGGACAGTTTTGGAATAAACATGCTCGCCCTGGTTGGTGGTGTGCCGAAGCAGCTGTCTCTAAAGGAGATTCTGTCCCATTATATTGATTTTCGGCATGATATTATCGTCAAGCGAACCCGTTTTGATCTGAACGCTGCCGAAGATAAGGCTCACATTCTTGAAGGGCTGAAAATTGCTCTAGATAATATTGATGAGGTTATTGCAATCATAAAAGCCTCTTCATCACCGGAAGACGCCCGGAAAAATCTCATGGAGCGCTTTCAGTTTTCCGAGCGTCAAGCCCAGGCGATTCTGGATATGCGTCTTCAGAAATTGACCAGCCTGGAGGTTGAAAAAGTTGTCATCGAATATAAAGAAACCCTGAAACTAATCGCCCGCCTGAAGGAAATCCTTGAGAGTAAACCACTGCGGATGGAGATTTTGAAGGAAGAGATTACCGAAGTTCGGGAAAAATACGGTGACGAGCGCCGAACCCAGATTATTGATGATGATGGAGAATTCTCTGTCGAAGACATGATCGCCGAAGAGGATATGGTTATTACCATTACGCATAACGGCTTCATAAAGCGGTTCCCGGTAGATATCTCGCGGCGTCAGCACCGGGGCGGGCGCGGTTCGACCGGCGCCCAAACAAAAGATGAAGATTTTGTCAGAAATCTGTTTATTGCCAGCACCCATGATTATATGCTCTTTTTTACCAACCGGGGAAAAGTCTACTGGCTGAAAGTCCACGAGATTCCCCGCGGAAGCAAGGCATCGCGCGGTCGTGCCATTGTAAATCTTCTTGAGACGGAACCGGAAGAACAGGTCCGGGCGGTATTGAACGTCAAGGAATTCGACGATGAACATTATGTCGTAATGGTAACGAAGAATGGAACGATCAAAAAGACGGCACTCTCCGCCTTCGGAAATCCGCGCCGAACCGGTATCCGGGCTATTAATGTCGGCAAAGATGACGACCTGATTGATGTTCAATTGACGGACGGAACTCAGGATATTATTCTGGGAACCGCCCATGGAAAATCAATTCGGTTTAAGGAGTCTGATGTCCGACCGATGGGGCGTACGGCAGCTGGTGTTCGCGGCATTAATCTGCGGGGCAAGGATAACCGCGTGGTCGGGATGGTCACGGTAAAAAGAGAGGGCGGAACTCTCCTGGCGGTTTCGGAAAACGGTTTCGGGAAACGCACAGATATTCTCGATTATCCGATTATCAAGCGTGGTGGCGTCGGTGTAATTACGCTGAAAACGACTGCCAGGAACGGTTTGATGGTAGCGTTGCTGGAGGTGGTGGACACTGACGATCTGATGATCATCACCGAAAAAGGGGTTTTGATCCGGCTACCCGTTAATACAATCAGGACAATCAGCCGTAACACCCAGGGTGTCCGGCTGATCCGTTTGGACGAGGGCGACTCCATTTCAGCGGTAACCCGGATTCTCGAATCATCCGAAAACGGGAACGGAGAAGGAGAAAACCAGACAACTATTCTCCCGGAAGAGGACCCGGAGGAGTAACATCAAACGGTTGTAATGATTCCGGAAAAGAGAGCTCGTTTAATTTATGATAACCTTGAAAAGGTTAAGAATAAAATTGAGCAGGCGGCGGTTCGGAGCGGCAGAAATCCGGCAGAAATAGAATTGATCATAGTAACCAAAACCTGGTATTCTGAGATAATTGCATTGGTAATTGAAAAGGGAATCAGGCAGCTCGGCGAAAACCGAATACAGGAAGCCCTGCCGAAAATTGAGCAATTAGAAAAAAAGTATAAAAACCTTTCCTGGCATATGATTGGTCATTTGCAGTCCAACAAAGCCCGAAAAGCGGTCGAAAATTTCAAAATGATTCAGTCGGTGGACTCTTTTAAAATCGCCCGGCGGATTTCAGAGATTGCCGCAGAAATGAATAAAACGGCAGATATTTTAATCGAGATTAATATTTCTCAGGAGGCGTCAAAATATGGGGTGCAACCGACCGAAGTCATGCCACTGGCGGAAAAGGTCATGTCGCTGCCCGGCATCCAGCTGCGGGGACTGATGACAATCGGTCCGCTGACGGCTGACGCGGATACTATCCGTCGGGCTTTTCAAAAAACCAGACAATATTATGAAGAATTGCGCCAAAATATTCCGGGAAAAATCAATACCCTCTCCATGGGCATGAGTGACGATTATGAAACTGCGATTGAGGAAGGCACCACCATGGTCAGAATCGGACGGGCTGTTTTCGGGACTCGCCGGAATTGATCGGAGGAAAACAAAATGATCCAAAAAAATGATATTACTGAAAGAAAGTTCAATCGCACTCTGCGGGGATATGATCCGGTTGAAGTGAAATATTTCCTGGATATGCTGGCTGAAGAATTTGAAAAACTGGAACAGCGCATTGCCGAGCTTGAACCCATCGAAAAACGACTCAACGACATGAAGGTGAAATCGCCCGATGACATTATCAGAGAAGCGGAAGAAAAAGCCCAGAAAATCCTGACAGACGCGGAAAAGCTTGCCAAGGATGTCCTGGACCAAGCAAAGATTCAAAAGGAAAAGGAGCGTGAAGAAATTGCCATTCTCACCAACCGGAAGGACCGTCTGATCAATTTAATTAATACGGCGCTTAATAAGCAAAAGGAACTGGTTAATCTGCTGAGTACCGAATCAGAAGAAGGCGATGAGATTGGATAGACGGATTTTGGAAACCCCCCAATGACGCGAGATCTGGATTTTAAAAAAACAGATGCTTCGGCAGAAACTGCGCTAATCTCGTATGTACCATTCGATCTTTCGGGAAAAGGCGTTTATAACGGAGACAAATATAAGATATCTTGTCTGTTAGGTGAAACCAAAAGGTTCCTTTTTATTTCTTTGAAAAACACCACCGCCGTACTAAATAAAAAAATGGTTGATACCTGCGCAGATAAAGGTATTAAGAACATTATATTTATCGGCGGGGTTTCATGTAGAGAAAATGAATCGTGGGACGCTGTGATTATAAAGGATCATATAAATGTATCCGGGAAGAACCCGTTGATCGGCACCAACGACGATACCCGTGGTACCCGCTTTCCTGATCTGTCCGATCTCTATAGCCGGGAATTCTCTGCGAAATTGAGACAATGTTGTGCAGAAGCCGGGCTCAGGTGCTGTACACGCGTCTTGCTGATTCCCAGAAAAACAGACCGGTTCACCGAGTTGGAAAAACGGATTTTATCATTAAGAAAAGACCTGATTATTTCCGACGATATTTACGCTGGTGCCATTGTCGCCAAGCACCGCCGGCTGCCAGCGGCGGGCGTCTTACTAAGCGGAAATCTTACAGACCGAAAAAAATCCGTTTTTATCAGGACGCTTTTAGAACAATTCTAAATTTATATCACTCACCTTGGTTGACGACAAAGAGAATAGTAGATGTCGTTTTCGCGATCATACCAGCGGGCTATGATTTTGGAGTCGTGGATTATTTCGTTATAGGACTGTCGCAGGATTTTTGATTCAATAACAAAATGGTTATCCTGCTGGGCGGCGTGAACCGATTGAGCCGTTATTTTTAAATTCTTTCCGAGGTCAAAGCGGGCATATTCATCGGCATCTTTCCAGGCGCGCACCCAGGACGAATAGTTTGAGACCATTCCGATGCCATAATTAAATTTTTCCGAGCGTGGCAGTTGGATAGTCCATTCCGGACGGCTGCCCCACTTTTTGACAATGGAGGAATTCCGATGGCGCCTTGAACCGCCTGGATAGGTAATGAGGATAAAGTAGCCATCTCTTGTGATGGATGAATCAACGGCGGAGAAATTTTTATTTATCTCCAGAACATGGTACTCGTCATAGGAGAGTTCAAAGGATGGGTTGAGGAGCCGCAACCTTCCGTCGGTATACTCCTCCAGTTCAAAGATCAGGCGGGCTTCCAGCTGTTTTGCCAGATTGGAGACCGCCAGGGAGATGGCAGCCTCCCGGGCAAGAGATTGGTCAAAGTATTTACCTGAATATCCCACGGCGAAATGAAAACCAGCCGGCGCTTCCGGGAGCTCCTCGAACCAGGCGGGAATAAGCTCCTGAGCGTTGATTAGGAGAACAAAGACAGAGATGAACAGGAAAACCGAAAAAGGTTTCATGATAAAAACAGCCCGCCATCCGCAGATGACGGGCTGTGTCTCAGATTAATCGCCAACGGCTTCCAGTTTTTGAATCTCTTTTTCCAATTCGTCGAAACTGAGGTTGGCTTTGGCTTCGTTGTAAAGCGCCTTTTGCTTCTTGGCTTCGTTAATGGTTTCCTGGATCAGGCTGTTCAGATTGTATTCAGCCAGTGAGTAGGCGTGATACATTGAACCCTCGGTTTTCATTTCACGCTTAACAATCCGGGCGCCGTTAAGGACATTATTGGAGACCTGTTTGCTGACGGAGGATGTGAACTCCAGGGCTTCAGCGTCATTACCCAGACCGCTTTCCTGCATGAAGTTTTTCAGCATATTGGAAACTTTCACCTCAATTGTCCGGGAGATGGCGTCACGGGCGCGGGCATCGGCAGCCTCTTTGGCGAGCGCCATACTCTGCTTGGCGGCATCGCCGGCTTCGTAGATAGCATCCTCTGCCATTGGCGGATTCAGATACCACTCCGGAATGTCGTTCATTTTTGCCTTGGGCTTCTTACCGCCACAATCCAGCAGCATGAACGCCATGGGAATTAACAGCGCGATTACGATTAGCTTTTTCATTTTTGACTCCTTTCACTTGTTTTTATAAGACATATTTATGGTTGATTTGCAGCCTGTAAGAAGGCGGCAAATTTGGATTTTGAAAAACGGATATTTTCAGTGGCTCTCTGAATTGCCTGCTCCCGCGAGCCGACCGCCAGACCTTTACCCGGACCGCTGACCGCAGCCAACTGCACGCCGCTATCTATATTGAAAAGCTCCAGGGGGAGCTCCACCTCGATAAAATATTGAGTTCCAGCGGGTGAAGGAACCAGTTTTTCATTGGAAATGACCAGCTGTCCGCGAATAACAAGCGGAGCGGCGGGATCAATCGTTACGCCGTTCGCGTTTATCATGTGCCCCACAATTCGGTTGAGCAGCGGATCCGTTTTTCCCGACAAATCCATGATTTTGGTTGCGACGGTTAGATCGCCTGTCTCCAGACTGTAATTGGCAACCGTATTGATTTTGAGAATTTTATCGCGGTAGCGGTCGGGAAATTCACTAAAATTCGGAGTAAAAACAATCGCGCCGCCGGGCGCAGCAACCGGCGTTACGGAAACCGTACCGTGCTGACCGGTAATGAATTTTCCGATCGTTTCACCGCCGGCATATTTTACGGTCACGGGAATTTTTTGAAGAGCGGTTTTTTGACCGGCTCCATCAGCGATGAATACTTCTGCTGTAATGGGTTCGCTGAGAAGGGCGCCGACTTTTCCACGCTGGTTGTCACCGCTGAGGATCCTGATTTGCAGGGACGAAATCAATGCCTGAGCCGCGGAGGCGATTTCGGCAGGAGAGACCGCCCGAGAATCCTGATAATGCTCGCCGGTCAGGGCAGTATAGAGACCGCTTTTAACGTAATAGTCGGGCGTTTCATTTTCCGCCAGGGCATATTTTTCGAGGGCGGCGGCAAGGTCTCCCCGGCTAGCCAGCTCCTGAGCACTCTGTATATATTGCTGAACCGTCGCGGAAACATCTGCCATTTCCTTTTCAAGTCCAGCCAGATAATTGGCTTTATTCAGCACTGCCAGAGCATAATATTTACCCTTTTTCTTCTCAATTTCTTTAATTTCAATACCGGCGATGGTTTCAGAGACCACCGATTTTGTTCGGGAAGTGATTGCGGACTTAATAGTGTGCCGATCGTCCTGTCTGAATTCCTGTTCCACGGCTTCCAGCTCCGATTCAATATTCACCTGAATCTGTTTGGCAACATCGGCGCGGGCGAGCTCGATCGCCTGTGTTTTATCGTCGGCAATGCCGACACCGAGGAGATATTTGGATGAAGGATATTTTTTATGGGTGTTTGTCATAGCCCAATCCGGCATCTGGGAAAAGACCAGCGTGGAAAAAAAGCAGATTAGAAGCAGCGTTATAACTATGTCTCTGTTCATTGCACTCCCCTATTCATCCTCAACAGACAGCAGGATCAATTTCCTTGATACGGAGACTCGCTTGATTGAACCGGGACCCCGGTAGTTCTGTTTAATCGCCCGGTATATGTTAGTTGCGGCGGGATATTTTCCGGGATCAGCCCAGATTGATATGTCATAGGTGTATTCTGCAACTATGTTTTCCTTTAATTGAACGGCGAGGGTTTTACAGGCGTCGTTTATAGAAAAAATTATTTCCTCGGCTTGCTCCGGCTCGAAAAGGCTGCTAACCGAAAAAATGCATTTGTATTGAATGCCGTTTCGAACATCGTTTTTCCAGTAATTAGAGATGCGGCTAATAACCCGACCGATGGCGTCGTTCATTGCCTCCTCGATCAGGGTGGCGTTGGTCGAACTGGATCGCTCCTGGCTGTAGCCGGTGTCAGTTCCCAGCAGGCGACCGGTGGTGGTTTCATAGGCGCGGCAGCCGACGACGGCTTTGCGAACATTGGTAGAGCCAACACTACGGCTGCTGATCGTGATATTGTAGGAAATATAGACATCGCTGCCGACAGAAAGTGCCAGCAGATAGCTGTAATCATCGGCGCTGCCGCTCAGGGCGTACTGAGTGGCGGTCAGTTCCTGTAAAACCTGTTGCTGCTCCGGTACGATGACCGCGAATTGTTTCGCCGACAGATGAGATTCGATTACCTCTGCCCCCTTTTTGATATCGGGGTCCCGCACCAGTAGTTCCAGGGGCGCAATATCGCTTTTAGATTCTGGAATAACCATAATCGTTGGTTGACCGATGGCGGCTGATATGGCGGTTCTTTTTTGTAGAATTGCATTGTCTACAAGATAATCTTCGAGCAATTGTTTGTTGATTTTGTACGTTTTTTCGATTTTCAGGGCTTTGCCACCGTCGGTTTTAAGACGTTTGTCGTAATAGTCGGCTTCCCAGGTGATAAACTGTCGGATGTTATCCATTGCATAGAATGATGACTCGATTTTCTGAAAGGCAATTTTCTCCTGGTCGGTTTGCAGGAGCGGATCACTGCCGCCCATCAGTACAAACCAGACCGCAGTTCTGGCGGCGTCCGCATTGGCGCTTTTATCGAGTATTTTTGACTTCGGCTTGCGGTGTTTTATGTCAACGCCGATTCCGGACGCCCGGACCAGCAGTTCCGTAGGCGATGAAATTTCGATCAGGGTTGCCTCCCGTGAACGCGGTAAATCGGCGCCCGTGGTAAAGATTAACTGAGAAATTAGTAAAAGTCCAATTATTCGATGCTGTCTCATCAGTTACTTCCAGTGTTTTTCATTTGATTTTGAACAATAGCGGCAGGATTAAATGGTAGCGTAGGCGGTGAAAAGTGGACATAGATACCGAAGCTGGGGCTATAACTGTAAAATTTTGGCGCCGCCCAGCCGGACTCATTGTGGATATCAATTTCCTTATCACCATATTTCACGTTCCACCGGTCAATCGGCGGAAAAGCCTGCACGCCGGCGAAAATGCCCACATTCCAGTCAATATTGACGGCATACTCCAGCCCGACATTCAGACGCACACCGACGGTGTAATTGGAAATCGTAACCTTCTCGCCGTCGTAATAGTCACCGCCGCGGATTTTACCGGTAGAGACGGTTTGAATCCCCAGACCGGCTTCACCGTGAACGGCAAAAGGACCCAGGTAGTAGCGTTTTAAATAACCGATATGAGCATAGTAGAGACCAGCGACCCAGTTTTGAACCGGGATAAGATCTATCCAGTTCCATTGATTGTCCCAGAATTTATAGTCAAAAATTACATTTTTTACCGGAATGGCGCTGGCAGTACCCCCGAATGTCAAGAAAGTCTGGCGCTTCTGAACCAGATTTGCGATGTTCCATTGAAAATTCAGGTCAAGTCCGACGGTTCCGCCGCTGTAATCGTCAAAATAAACGACAAATCCTTCTTTGATATTCATCATAAATCCCTCTTCCACAGTCACTCCGAACCAGCGCGGTCGCAGGGCGATATCAATTCCCAGTCTTGGATGTTCAACGATCATCATGCCGCGCGACCAATCGCCTTTTTTGATGGCGACAGCCTCCGAAAGTTGTCCGCCGGGCGAGCGATTATCGGCGACTGTGCTCACGCGCACAAAACCGGATTTCTGGAAGGATATATCGCCGGCGCCGCTTTCGTACCATTCGCCGACAAAAAAGGGATCATCCAGCCGAATACCTTCAGCAGATCCCAGGGGAAACCGGATTTTGCGGCGTAGAATCTCGGCAACAGGGGCTGATAGTTTGAACATATCCAGTTCCCTCGTCATGATTTCCAGATTCATTGCCAGCGTGTTGGCGGCGCTCCAGAAGGCATATTCTCTGGGGCTTACCCCTTTTCCCCCAACGGTAAAAGACTCTTCGGTGTCAACGGTGGCGCTGACTTCGGAAGTCAGCTTAATGATTTTTTCCACGCGGGGATCATCCCCGGCAATGATGTGATACCAAAACAAGCCGCCGGACAAAGAAGCGCTGACCTCCTTTTTATCATCATTTTTCTGGCTGGAATATTTATTGATAAAAGGGATGTAGAGATAGGAGGAGTTCATTATCTGTTCGAGCTGTTGGGCGGTAACGCCGGTTTCTTTGGCTTTGAGGGCAATGAAGGAGTTGCGCTGGGCTTCGGTGAGCAGGTTTTGGGCGCGCATTTCTTTATGAAGATCAAGAATTTTAATGATTTCGGGAACCAGGGACCCGGCGATATGTTTTTCCAGCTCCTCTTCCGTAATGCTGCTTTCCCGGGAAAGGGCGGCTTTAAACGAGAAATGGATGTCCTCCGGCAGGGGATTATAGTCAAAGCGGGCGATCTGTATTCCGGTATTGATGGCGTCGGTGAATAGCGCCTCTTCATTCTGGGTTAGCCGAATGTTTCCGGTCGTCAGAATGACCGTTGGGTAGGAGATAGATTTGCGGGTATAACCGGTTGTCGCCTGTGCCCGGGCTGGTGTTCCGGTTCCACTCAGCAGAACAAGGGAGAGAGCAAAAAGGGCGAACGTATTTTTTAAAAAATGGTGTTTCGGCTTTTTCATCAATCTTATGATAATATCGAGTTTATGTCTTTTAAATTTCGATTTCAATGTTTTAGATGTCAACCTTTTTCTTTGTGATGTCAACGGTAATATTAATATTGACATTATGTGATTTAGCGCATAAAATTGCTGATGAAATATAGCTCGTTTATCTTTTAAATGATAAAAGAAATCTACCCGGTGCTACGTATTTTTATCTGGTTGTCTCTGACAAGTATTCTGCCTGCGCAGACACTGGTAATCAACGAGGTTATGTTTGACGCCTTCGGTGCTGACGATTACGATGAGTACATTGAGCTGGTCAATATCGCCGAATATCCGGTTAACCCGGACGGGTTCATCCTGCGAATTAATGACAATGTTGATACGATTCAATTTGCGGAACCATCGGATATGATCAATCCGGGCGCTTTCGGATTGATTATGGATCGGGGTTATTTGATAGATAATTTTTCCACAACCTATGACGCCATTATTCCTTCCGGCGCCGTTCTATTTACGATTCATGATAACGCTTTCGGTAAGAGCGGCATTCCAAATTCGTCGCCGGCTACGATCGCGCTATGTTCGCCGGAGGGCGATACGCTTTCTATGATGCAGACCAGACCGGATCAGGGTTCCGGCTATTCAGAAGAGAGAATTGATAGGTACGGTCCGGACGATATATCAAACTGGGGCAATTCGCTCTGTCTGTACGGAACACCGGGACATGAAAACAGCATTGCCCTCAGAGATTACGATCTGGGCGTTACCAGATTTATTTTGAAAGAGAATGGCGACTGTCCACCGCCGCACTGCGATGCAGAATTTGAAATAGAGATAAAAAATTTCGGTCGCTATTTATTTGTTGAGGCAAAAATCTGGTTCGGTATAGATACAAATCGGGACTCATTGCTGCAATCCGGTGAGGTGGTTTTTTCGACGCAGGTGAGCCTGGCGTCCGGCGATTCCACGATAATCCAGGCAACTCTGTCGGCATTAGAACCGGGAGATCATCGGGTTCTCTGCTCGATTGTTGACGACGATGATAATCCCGAAAACAATCATGAGTCGCTGGAGGTAAAAGTTACCTACCCGACCGGGTGTCTGGCGATTAATGAATTTATGTATGCACCGCAAACCGGCTTCGGCGGAGAGTGGATCGAACTGATGAATGTCTCCGACGATACGGTCAATTTGGCTAATTGGCGGATTTGTGATGCCTCCAGCTGCGTCGAAATATCCGATAG
>DSAS01000097.1 GCA_011046365.1 Fidelibacterota bacterium | reverse complement strand
ATTGACCAGGCGGCGGAGATGGTTTTTTACCACGATCTCGAGGGGCATATTATTGAAGCCAATCAGGCAGTGATCAAAAGTCTAGGTTACAGCAAAGAAGAGTTACAGACGATGAATATTATGGACATTGATCCGAGTGCCCGCGAGCGTGAAGATATGTCCCACCGCTGGAAGGTGATCAAGCCGGGCGATCCGGCGATTACTTTCGAAGCCGTTCATCGTAAAAAGGATGGTTCAATCTATCCGGTGGAGGTGACGATTTCCAAAGTCGTCCTGCCGGAGGGTGAGTTTATCCTGGGACTGGCGCGGGATATTAGGGAACGCAAACAGGCGGAGGAGAAGCTGAAAGTCAGTGAGATGCGCTTTCGCCTGTTGGCGGAGGTGGCGCCGGTGGGGATTGTCATTGCGGATAAAGATGATAATGTCGTCTTTGTCAGTAAAAAATTCACCGAGATTTTCGGCTATACGATTGATGATATACCCACCATTGAGGATTGGTACCGGTGCGCTTATCCGAATGAGCCGGTCCGCGACAGGATTCGCACAATATGGTCGGCTGCCGTTGAAGAGGCGCGGCGGACACAGGCGGAGATTGAGCCGGTGGAATATGCGGTTGTTTGTAAAGACGGTGGAATCCGGCAGATTGAATTTCGGATGGCGGCGACCACGGATTTGCAATTTGTTCTTTTTACTGACATTACCGAGCGAAAGCGTATTCAGGAGGCACTGGAATTAGCCGTTAACAGCGCCCAGGTCGGACTCTGGGAACAGGATTTACGTACCGGGAAAATTATCCGGAATGAAGAATGGGCAAAAATGCTGGGTTATGACTTAAGCGAGGTGGCAGCGAATATTGATTTTTTCTTTGATGCAATCCATCCCGATGATCTGCCGCGGGTAAAAGAGACTATTGCCGCACATGAAAGCGGACAGACCGATTTTTTACAGGTGGAGCAGCGGATGCGCACCAAAAACGGCGCCTGGAAATGGATTCTGAATATGGGTCGGGTTGTCGAGCGGGACATCAACGGCAAACCGGTGCGAGCAGCCGGTGTGCATCTGGACATCACGGAACATAAGCAGACGGAGGAGCAAATCCGAATTGATGAAGAGCGGCTGGAGAGTCTGCTGCGTATCAACCAGCATCCCGCCGAAAGTATTCAGGAGCTGCTCGATTTTGCGTTGAATGAAGCCATAGATCTGACCGGCAGCAAGATCGGCTATATCTATTTTTATGATGAGGAGCGGAAGGAATTTACCCTGAACAGCTGGTCCAGGGATGTGATGAAAGAGTGTTCGGTCGCCAATCCTCAGCGGGTATATCAGTTGGAGAAAACCGGGGTCTGGGGTGAGGCGGTGCGCCAGAGACGCCCGATCATGGTCAACGATTTTGAGGCGAAAAATCCGCTCAAGAAGGGGACTCCCAAAGGGCACGTGCAGTTGCATAAATTTTTAACGATTCCGGTCTTCAGCGACAGTAAAATTGTGGCAGTGGTGGGCGTTGCCAATAAGGAGACGGATTATAACGATTCGGATATCCGCCAGTTGAATTTAATGATGGATGCAGTCTGGAAAATTGTCCAGCGCAAACAGGCGGAGGATGCTCTGAAGACAAATTTCTCACTGCTGAAACTGGCGGGAGAGACGGCAAAATTCGGCGGCTGGAGTATTGATCTGACTGAGAACCGGGTCGTCTGGTCCGATGAGGTGGCGGCGATTCATGAAATGCCGGCTGGACATTCACCCACCATCAGTGAGGTCTTTCGTTATTATGTGCCCAAATGGCAGGCAAAAATCCTCAAGGCTTTTAACCGGTGTGTCGAAGAGGGTATTGCCTATGACGAAGAAGTGGAAATAATCACCGCTAAAGGCAAGCGCCTCTGGGTGCGGACGACCGGCGAAGCGCTGATTGACGATTCCGGTAAAATCGTTAAAATTCAGGGTTCTTTCCAGGACATTACAGAGCGCAAGCAGATGGAGGCGAACCTGAAAGCCAGCGAGGAGCAGCTACGTCAAACCCAGAAGATGGAGGCGCTGGGGCAGCTCGCCAGCGGCATTGCCCATGATTTTAACAACATTTTATCAATCATTCTGGGGCACGCCTCGCTGCTGAAGATGAGTCAGCGAACTCCCGAGAAGGTTCAGCACAGCATTGCTACTATTGAGAAAGCCGGTCAGCGTGGCGCTGACCTTGTCAAACAGCTGCTGACCCTGGCGCGTAAGAACGAGCCTGAGACAAAATCGTTAAATCTGGGCGATATTATTGCCGATACGGTCAAATTGCTGCAGGAAACATTTCCCAAGACAATTACATTTCAAACCGATATCGAATCTGATTTACCCCTTGTAATGGCAGATGCGTCCCAAATTCATCAGGTTCTCATGAATCTGAGTTTAAACGCCCGCGACGCTATGCCAAAGGGCGGGACGCTGAGTTTTAATGCCAGCCGTGAAGCGGGTCAGGAGCTGCGCCAGCGACACCCCAACGCCATTGCCCGGGAATATGTCAAATTGTGTATCAGCGATTCCGGGGTCGGCATGGACAAAGCAACCGTTGAGCGGGTCTTTGAGCCCTTTTACACGACCAAAGAACAGGGACGGGGTACCGGTCTGGGGCTGGCAACGGTGCACGGCATTATCCGCAACCATAACGGTTTTGTTGAGGTGGAGAGTGAGCCAGCGGCGGGAACGACTTTCAGAATTTATTTACCGGTTCCGGTCACGCAGGAAACCCTGGATGCCACCACTGCCGAAAACGGAGCGGCTACTCCAACGAGTGCGAGCGGCTCTGAGACCATTCTCCTGATCGAAGATGAAGAGAGTATCATCGAGATGCTAACCACCATTTTCCGCACTCAGGGGTATCAGGTTATTGTGGCGATGGATGGTCATACGGGGGTTGAAAAATACAAACAGTCGCAGAACGATATTGATCTGGTTATCAGCGACATGGGGCTGCCGCGCCTGACGGGTGAAGAGGTTTTTTACCGGATTCGCAGGATCAATCCGGAAGCCCGGGTGATAATAGCCAGCGGCTTTGTTGATCCCGACCGCAAATCGGAGCTCTACAAAGCCGGACTGACGCGCTTCGTTCAGAAGCCCTATTTTCCTATGGACATCCTGAAGGTAGTGCGGGAAATCCTGGATGAGTCACCGGAGGCATCAAAGGAGAATTCCTGATGTCCTATTGATAGCTGTTTTTGATTTTCTTTCGAATGGTGCGGGAGGTCGGTCAGTAGGACGCCAGGCTTTATCCGGTGTTATTCAGATTCAACTCCTGCGGAAACCTCCCAACCACGGAGTGGTTGAATGAATCTGATATGCACGTGATAAACTGGTAGTCAACCGACGATGACGACAATCATTCAACTCCTACCGGAGTTGGTCATTGGGAGATGGTGTCTTCCTCCGGATTGCATCCAGAGTTATTCACGTTCAACTCCTCGCGGAGTTGTTTTATCATGGAATTTATCAGGAAAGAGTTCCGTCAGAGATTAAAATCCCCTTTTGGGATAAAACCCATTCCGCTTCGTTTCATCTCTTTTTAGCGGGCAATTGTTTCCAGGGTGCGCCGGTAATAATTGCGCCAATAATTGTTCTGGTTTGCTTCGATCAATTCAAGGGCTTTGGCAAAATAATCGTAACTGGTGTCAAATCCCAGTTTTGCCTGACTGACTCCCAGTTCCATGAGAACATAGAAATAGTGTTCCAGACCCAGACTGCCCAGTTCGATCTCGTTTTGAAGAAGAGATTGATAAAGAATAACGCTCTTCTGCTGCCACTGGGCAGCTTCAGCCGGATTATTTTTTTGCAATGCCAGATAGCGACCGATCAGGCGGTAAATTTCGGCTTCGGTGATAAAGGGAAAGATGTAGGGTGCCCGCTCGCCATATTTGATCAATCGGTGCTCCGGTAAATCAGCACCACCGGAAGCGCCGAGAATGGCAGACCGAATCGTAACGGTTTCCTCCATGGCTTTAATCAGATTGATAATATTTTCGGCACAATTTTCTGTCAGGCTGGTTTCCTTCAGGATTTGGTAGGCTTCCGCGGAAGCCTGATTCGGCTCCAGATGTAAATGCTCTGCCAGAGCGTAGATGTTTCGGGTATAATAGAAACGGGTACAGGGGTCTGTGGGATTTTCGAGGTATAATTGACGTATGTCGGCGCGGCTTTTGTGATAAAGAGCAATAGCGTCATAATAATTTTGACTGATATGGGTATTATACGCCGAATCAATTACGGTTTTGACGAGTTCGAAAGTGCCCGAGACTATCTCTCCGGTGGTAGCGACAGGCTGGGAGTCGGCGGTGATTAATATTCGATGAATCCATCCGTTGACGGGAGCACCGTCGCTGATCTGAAACCAGTCATCATGAACGTTGGTCACCGGCAGTTCCATTCCGGCGGTAATCCGGTTAGTCACCGGATATTCCAGTCCCGGTCCGCTTCTGACGTTGCCGTTGGTGCGAATCCGAACGATCCGGTCAATAGCCTGTCCGGGCGATTCAATCCGGATCAAATTTTGGTAAATCCAACCCCGCTGCCGGCTTTCAGTTTCGACCAGAAACCAATCGGCGAATTGGGCGATCGGCATTAATGCGGTTCCGGGTTCCGCTCCGGCAATAATTGGATATGCGGTTCCCGGTCCCGAGCGGATATTACTGGCGGACAATACCTGGATGATACCGTGGCGGCTGGAAATTTCTTTGATAATTACATCATGCACCCATCCGAAAGAGGAGTCCTCGGTGATTACGGCATGCCAGGCGCCGGTTTGAAAGATCTGCTTCAGTAGCTGAGGCGGCTCCAGCTGGTTGATAATATCCGCCGTGGTTGTCGGTGCCGCCCGCAGGTTGCCCCGTTTGTGCAACTGCAAATCGGGCAAGACTGGCTTGCCTGCACCGGTAGCCAGCATTGTGATGTTGATCCAGCCGTAACCGCCGTTCACCCGCTGAATATGTGCCCATTCCTTAGTCTGATTGGTCTGAATAACAATTTCTCCGCTGGACAGTTGGTCCAGAATTGGGTAATTCCGCCCCGGTCCCTCCTGAAAATCGACCCTGTCTTTTACTACAACCCGGAGGGTCGCCGCCGGTAACATGCCGACGAATAGCAGCAGGAAAACAGCCGCTCTCAGAGCATGGTACTCTGTTAAAAATTGTCGTGGTGTTTTCCGGGCTGGTTTCATTTTGCGTTTTTCCCTTGTAATAATAAAAAATAACTACTACTTATTCAACAAAATATTCCCGTATGCCCGGTCGGGCACAGACAGGCAGTCTGTAGTGACGGTGGGATTGTCACTTGTCGCCAGATAGTATGATTTTTCAAAATTATTTGAGTCCGTGGGCAGAGCTCACGATTGACCCACGGGGATCGGGATTATGATCCGGCTAAGTAGCGCTGAACCTGCTCTGCCAGGCAGCGTCCGTCGGCGATGGCGTTGACCACCAGCGACGCGCCCCGGACACAGTCACCCGCCGCAAAAACGCCGGGATTGGAGGTCATGGCGTTGGCGTCGGTCCAAAGATTGCCCTTTTTGTCACTTTTCAGCTGGAGGTCCTCGGCTAAGACCCCTCGTTCGGTATGCAGAAAGCCTGCCGCCAGCAGCACCAGATCAGCGTCCATTGTAAATTCTGAGCCGGGAATTTCCCGGCAGTGCGGCTGGGATCCGCCCGGTTCGCTGCTCCAGTCCAGTTTAACATACTGCAGGCGTTTGACATGCACACCGTCAACCAGATCGCTGACAAAGGCTTTCGTCCGGACACTGCAGATCCGTTCACAACCCTCCTCATGGGATGAGGAGTTGCGTAAAATATTCGGCCAGGTCGGCCAGGGATTATCAAACGGTCTTTCTAGCGGCGGTTGGGGAAGGACTTCCAGTTGGGTGATCCGGCTGGCACCCTGACGGCGGGCGGTTCCGACGCAATCTGCGCCGGTATCGCCGCCCCCGATGATCACCACCTGTTTGTTTTTGGCGGTAATCTCCCGCTGACCAAAAACCGTCTCGCCGGCAATTCGGCGGTTTTGCTGGGTCAGAAAATCCATGGCAAAGTGAATCCCGTCCAGCCCCCGACCCGGAATGGGAATATCCCGCGGGACGCCTGCCCCGGTGGTAATCAGAATGGCATCAAAGATTTATTTCAAATAACGGGCTGAAATATCCACGCCCGCATCAACGCCGGTTTCGAAACGAATCCCCTCAGCTTTGAGCTGCTCCAGTCGTCGGTCAATCACCCATTTTTCCAATTTGTAATCGGGAATGCCGTAGCGCAGCAGCCCGCCAATGCGGTCGGATTTTTCAAAAATAGTAATGGCATGACCGCGACGCGCCAACTGCTGGGCGGCAGTCAGACCCGTCGGTCCGGAACCGATCACCGCTACCCGTTTACCCGATTTCTGGGCTGCAATGACCGGCTGGATCCAGCCCTCCCGCCAGGCTTTTTCGACAATCTGCAACTCGAGATGACGGATGGTGACCGGCTTATCGTTAATGGACAGAGTGCAGGCGGCTTCACAGGGCGCCGGACAGATTCGTCCGGTTACTTCCGGAAAATTGTTGGTCGCCTGCAATAGTAAAAAGGCGCGCTGCCACTTTTCCCGGTAAACCATATCATTCCAATCGGGTATCCGGTTGTGTAAAGGACAACCGAAAGCATGACAACCGGGAACGCCGCAATCCATGCAGCGGGCTGCCTGATGCAGTAATTCGGTGTGGTTCAGCGGAATTTCAAATTCTCTAAAATTCCGGAGTCGCTCGGCAACATTTTTTTTAGCGGGGTCTGTTCGGCTGAATTCAAGAAAAGCGGTGGATTTCGCCATTGATCTTATTCTCCTTTAGCAATTAATAAACCTCTTCCGTGGCAGAAACCGTCTCTTCAGAGGGATGTTCCTGCAACCGCATGCGTTCCAGGACCAGCTGATAATCAATCGGCATAACCTTGACAAAAAGGGGAAATTGCGCTTCCCAGTTTTCGAGAATCATTTTCGCTCGCCGGCTATTGGTATATTTGACATGATTTTTAAGCATGTTGTGCAGAATCTCCTGATCGCTCTTACTCCAGACGCTCTCCAGATTGACCATATCCAGATTGCAGAGGGTGTCGAACATCTCCGTGCGATCATAGACATAGGCAATTCCACCGCTCATTCCGGCGGCGAAATTTTTACCTGTCTGTCCGATGATCACGACAGTTCCGCCGGTCATGTACTCGCATCCGTGATCGCCGACCCCTTCCACCACGGCGGAGGCGCCGCTGTTCCTCACGCAGAAGCGTTCACCGGCAATGCCGTTAATATAAATTTCCCCGCCGGTGGCGCCGTAGAGAACAACGTTGCCGCAGATGATATTTTCATGCGCCGGAAAGGTTGCACCCGGCGGCGGCGTGACGATAATACGCCCGCCGGACATCCCTTTGCCGAGATAATCGTTGGCATCACCGTGGACGTGAATGGTAATACCGGGACAGAGAAAAGCGCCCAGGCTCTGCCCTGCGGAGCCCTTTAGATTGATCCGGATGCAGCCGTCAGGCAGCCCGGCGGCACCGTATTTTTTCACGATTTCACCACTGAGGCGGGTCCCCACAGCACGATGAATATTGCGTACCGGAAATTCGAGCGTCACCGGTTCTTTCCGGCTCAGTGCCGGTTGGGATTTTGCCCCGATCTCCGCTTCGAGATCGCCGACCTGCCAGGTTTCCGGTTGACGGGTAGATCTCCGGATTGAATGTTTATCTTTATTTACCGGATAAAAAATATTGCTAAAGTCTAAATTTTGTGCCTTAAGGCATTCAATTGCCGGTTCCGGATATAGAAGTTCGCTGTGACTGATCATGTCATCCACAGTTTTAAAGCCCAGCATCGCCATATATTCCCGCAGTTCCTGTGCAATGAAGCGGAGAAATCGTTCCACATACTCGGGCTTGCCGGAGAAGCGGGCGCGCAGCACGGGATTCTGAGTTCCGATGCCGACGGGGCAGGTGTTCAGATGGCATTTACGCATCATGACGCACCCCAGGGTGATCAGGAGGGAGGTGCCGAATCCGAATTCTTCGGCGCCTAACAGAGCGGCAATCGCCAAGTCGCGTCCGGTTTTTAACTGTCCGTCCACCTGAACCCGAATCCGATTGCGCAGCCGATTGGCGATTAGTGACTGCTGGATTTCAGCCAAGCCCAGTTCCCAGGGGAGTCCGGCATGTTTGATCGCGGTTAACGGGGATGCGCCGGTGCCGCCATCCTGTCCGCAGATCAGCACGGTATCGGCTTTGCCTTTTGCTACACCGGCGGAAATCGTTCCGACGCCCACTTCCGAGACCAGTTTGACCGATATTCGGGCTGTGGGATTGATCGTTTTAAGATCGAAAATCAGCTGCGCCAGGTCCTCGATGGAATAGATATCGTGATGGGGCGGTGGTGAAATCAGCGTTACGCCCGGAATGGTGTGCCGCACGGCAGCGATTTCCGCACTGACCTTGTGTCCCGGCAACTGACCTCATTCACCGGGTTTTGCACCCTGCGCCATTTTGATCTGAATTTCGTCAGCATGGATCAGATATTCCGTGGTCACGCCGAAGCGCCCGGAGGCGATCTGCTTAATGCGGGAGCGTAAACTGTCGCCGTTTGCCAGTGGCTTATATCGGGCAGGGTCCTCGCCGCCTTCGCCGGAATTACTCCTGGCGCCCAGCCGGTTCATGGCAACGGCGATGGTCTCGTGCGCCTCTTTGCTGATGGAGCCGAAGGACATTGCCGCTGAGACGAAGCGTTTGACAATGTTTTCCACCGGTTCGACTTCATCAAGGGATATTGATTGAGCGGGTTTGAATTTCAGCAGGCTGCGTAATGTCCGGTAATCCGCGGATTTTGATCAATAAAAGCCGTATATTCCTTAAAAATTGAATAGCTGTTTATCCGGGTGGCATGTTGCAGTTTGTAAATAGTTACGCTATTCCAGAAATGCTTCTCGCCGTCGGTGCGCACGCGATAATTACCGCCGCTTTCCAAAAGAGGTGCCACTTCAGCATTTTCCGGAAAACCTTTAGAGTGTTGTGTCAGGCGCTCTTTGGCGATATCGTTCAGCCCGTTGCCGCCGATGCGGCTCGGCGTGCCGGTGAAATATTTTTCGACAACGCGCTCGTCCAGCCCAAGGGCTTCGAAAATTTGGGAGCCGAAGAAGCTGTGGACTGTAGAAATGCCCATTCGGCTGAAGGTTTTCAATAAGCCCTTCTTCACGGCGGTGATATAGGCGTCCTGAGCTTCCACAGCGGAAATTTCCCGTTCCAGCAGTTTTGATTCTGCTAAATCCCGCACGGTGTAAAGTGCCAGATAAGGGCAGATTGCGTCAACGCCGTAGCCGATTAACAGGGCGAAATGAAATACTTCCCGCACTTCTGCTGTTTCGACGATAATACCCACGGAATTGCGCAGCCCCTTGCGGATGAGATGATGGTGCAGCCCGGCGGCTGCCAGTAGACACGGAATGGCTGCCTGATCTTTGGCAATATGTCTGTCGGTCAGAATCAGCAGGGAAGCACCGCCGGCGATCGCTATTTCGGCTTGTTGATAGAGCGATTCTAGGGCATTTTCCAAAGGCTGAGTTACCGTAAACAGCATATTTAGCTCGGCGGATTTCAGGTCCATCTGTTCGGCTTCCCGCATGCGCAGCATATCCCGAATCGTCAGGATGGGGTGCGCCAGTTTCAAGCCGCGGTATTGATCAGGGGTCTCTTCCAGCAGGTTGCTCTCCCGACCGAGAAAACTCTCCAGCGACATGACCAGCTCTTCCCGTAGCGGATCAATCGGTGGATTGGTAACCTGAGCAAAGCGCTGTTTGAAGTAATTAAACAGCAGCTGTGGTTTTGAAGAAAGTACCGCCAGAGGTGTATCGTTACCCATGGAACCGATAGCTTCCTGTCCCCGGGAAGCCATTGGATTAATGATCATCAGCAGCTCTTCGTCAGTGTAACCAAAGGCGTGCTGCAGGCGGAGCAGCTCCTGTTTCTCGATGCGGGGAGTTTGAGAAGGTGCAAAAAGCCCGCGCAGCTCGATCCGCTTATCCCGAATCCAGCGGCGATAGGGTTTCTGGCGGGAAATCTTTGCTTTGATCTCATTGTCGGGGATGACGCGATTTTGGCGCAGATCAACGAGGAACATTTTACTTGGCTGGAGACGTCCGCAACTGCGGATGTCTTCGCCCTGAAAATCGAGCACCCCCGATTCTGACGCCATGACAATGCAGCCGTTTTTGGTAATTGTGTAACGGCTGGGGCGTAGTCCGTTGCGGTCCAGGGTGCCGCCGATATAGTGTCCGTCGGTAAATACCAGCGAAGCCGGACCGTCCCAGGGCTCCATAATTGATGAATGGAATTCGTAAAAGGCGCGCTTGTCTTCGCTCATCTGAATCCGCGGACCGTAGGCTTCGGGGACCATCATCATCATGGCATGGGACAGGGAACGTCCCGCCAGCACCAGCAGCTCCAGAACATTGTCAAAAATGGCGGAATCGCTGCCGTTTTCCATGATAATCGGTTTGAGTTTTTCGATATCTTCACCGAAGACGGGTGATTTCAGAAACGCTTCGCGGGCTTTCATGCGAAAGATATTACCCTGCAGAGTGTTGATTTCGCCGTTATGGGCGATATATCAAAAGGGCTGAGCCAGATTCCAACTGGGCAGCGTATTGGTACTGAAGCGCTGATGAAGCAGGGCAAAAGCGCTTTTCAGGGCAGGATGGAGCAGGTCGGGATAGTACTCCGGTAACTGAGTACCGGTTAGCAGACCTTTGTAGACGATGATACGGCTGGATATGGAGGTAATGTAGAATTGACTGCAATCGGTTTTCCAGCCGGCAGCCGCTTTTTCCACGATCCGGCGAATGACATACAGTTTCTGTTCAAAGCGGCTTTGGGCGATGCTGCCTCGTCCGATAAAGAGTTGGTTGACGACGGGTTCGGTGGATTTTGCCAGGGTGCCGAGTCCGGAACTGACAGTGGGTACTTTACGCCAGCCTAGCACCTCGCACCCTTCGGTCTCCACGGTTCTTTCGAGCAATTTCCGACAGCGTTCAGCGAGCTGCCGGCGGGTGGGTAAAAAGACCATTGCCACGGCATATTCGCCGGGGCGGGCAGTTTCAGCGCAGAGCATTCGGCGCTGAAAAATTCATCGGGAATCTGGATCAGCAGACCGGCTCCGTCACCGGTGGCTTTATCGCCGCCCACCGCACCGCGGTGTTCCAGATTGGTCAGGATCATGATACCATCGGAGATCAGCCGGTGTTTGGGAATGCCATCGAGATCGGCGAGACAAAGCCGATACCGCAGCTGTCATGTTCATGCCGGGGATCATAAAGCCCCTGTTTCGGAAGTGATCCGTCGGTTAATCGTCTGAATGGGATGTCTTGAATCATTGCCCATCCTTTGCAGTTCTCAGTATTAAATTGATTTATATGAAGAAATGATTGGTTTCTTCAGAACAGAAGAAAAGTTAAGATTTATTCTCTATTTGTCAAATATTATCTACATTTATTTGTTAAAAATCGCTGTAAAATTAATTAATTGACAATAATATATAAATTAATTAAGAATATTTAGTATGATTCTTAAATATTTATTGTCGCCGGAGGGTCTGTTGTTTGGTTGCGGCAGCCGGATCAGAATTATTGTCGGAATTGGAGTACCCTGTCATCCTGATTTTTGAGTGGGATTATGGCTGATCGGGAGGTCGGCTCAAAGAATTTTGAAAGGTACGTTCGGGAATCGCCCGATCCTGTTTATCAAGGAAGATATTGGGTTTTCCGGGGCTTTTCCGGATTTGAAATTCATCGTACAGTTCGTTGGTAACGGTAAAGGACTGATAATGCAGGGTATCGTTATCAATCCTGATAATCTGGTACAACTGCGTATTTTCGCCGGCGCGGTCCATCCAGCGGTTTTCATTGGCGTGATAAAATTTCGGACCGCTGACGGAGACCACGTAGACCGGACCGGTATAGGGGTCTTTGATTTTCGTTTTGGGGTCCACGTTGTGTCCGCGCGCATAGGCATGATCGTGCCCCATCAGCACCAGATCAACATCATACTTATCGAAGAGCGGCTTCCAGTTTACGCGGATCTCTTTGTGGTCGCGATTGTTGGTGGCAGCGTAAATAGTCTGGTGAAAGGCGGCGATGGTCCAGCGGTTGGGGTTATTTTTTAAAACCGATTTCAGCCAGACAGCCTGTTCTTCGATTTTTTCGTTGCCATTCAGGATGATGAAGCGGACGCCCTGATAATCGAAATAGTAATTGCTTTCGCGGAGTGACGGAATACCGTTTTCGGGAAGGGTAAAATTGGCAAACCAAAATTTGGTCAGGTAGCGGTCCAACCCGTGTCCGTGATAGTATTCATGGTTTCCGGGAACGGGTACAATGGGGGTCATACCGTTAATCCAGCCGGCGGCGGTGTGCCATTCGCTCCATTCGGTGTACGAGTCACCATTAGCGACGATATCACCGCCGTGAATGATCAGGCGGCTCTCCGGTGCCGCGCGGTAAGCGGCGCGGATGGCTCGCGACCAGAGTGAAAGGATAGCGTTTTGACCATCTCCGAGATAGAGAAATGTAAAGGGTTCGGTGTCATCGCCGGCGGTGCGGAACTGGAACCATTCACTCCAGGTATCCGCAGTACCGACGCGATAGGCATAGAGGGTGTTCGGCTTCAGCTTTTCAAAGATGACCGAATGATAATGGGCGGCATAATCTCCATCCTTCAGCAATTCGGTTTTAGCGGGGTACGTTTCGGTGTAGAAGATGTAGTTGAATGAGGCATTGGCGACAGCGATTTCTGCGCAGGCTTCCTGAACCGATGTGTCGGTCCGCCAGGTTACCGCCATTGAGTTGGCAGGATTGGTGGTACAATTTAAAATAATATGGTCCGGAACAGGCGTCGGAAACGGGTTGATGGCGGCGTCGGTCCAGGCATTAGTCTGGATGCATCCGGCACCTATCAAAAGAATGAAAAATACGGCTTTTACGGTGTTTACTTTCATGGAAATCCCTTACTTAAAATTGAGTAAATAGTGCCCTATAAATTAATAAAATGGCGTAATTATGAAAGAATTCTTTTTACATAATAAACACCACCGCCGCAAGGACCGTTGTCCAGAGTCCGTTTTTATTCCCCTGGGCGGATTGGGTAATCTGGCTGGTGCGGATAATCATTCCGCTGGAGCGGTAAATCTGTTTGCGTTCGTCCCAAGCCTGCTCCGGATCGAATTTGACACCCCGGGTAGTAGCCAGCATGGTGGCGGCTAGGTCCTCGGCGTAGTCGCCGGCGACCTCATCGGTTTGTCCGTAGGAATGGTGTTCCGAAACGTATCCGTGCGCATCGGCGCCGGCAGGGATGGCAACGCCTACAGAAGCGGCAATCAGGCGGTTGGGTTCGTTGGTGGAATTTTTTGACATGACGACAAATGTAATCTGCCCCGGTCTCAGCATTTCGGTTCCCTTTTTCCTGGAAATCTTTTTACAGCCCGGCGGCAGAATACTGGAAACGGTGACCAGGTTGCAGTGCTGGATGCCGGCGTTGCGCAGAGCCAGTTCGAAAGACTGCAGATAGTCCTTGTGACGACCCTGCCCCTTAGTAATGAAGTAGTACTTCGGAATCATGGGATTCTCCTTCAGTTTTACGGAAGTAGTGTCAAAAGTTTTTCAATTTTCAAGCATTTCTCTGTCTAAATTGGTATGGAAAACTCTTTATTATCAATAAGGTAGAGATTTCATACTTTTCCCCTTTTCGTTCTCCCAACTCTTGACTGGCTTGAGCAGAGCCCTTTAGATTGCTCAAGCTCAAGACAGACAAGAACTTACAAAGAATCACTTTCCCTCTTTTCAAATGCTTTTTTCATAAAACTTTTGACACTACCTTTTACGGTTCAATTTGACAATTCGAAAATTATTATTCAGCTGTTGTGATGTATGTTTTCAATTTTCAATAGCTCAACGGGTCAGCGCGTTTTTTTTAATTCGATCCGACGTACAAATTCTTCCAGGATGATTTCATATAGCTGACCGCCCAGCTGTTTATCTTCAACACCGGCGTCAATATTGGGATTGTCATTGATTTCGATGACATAGGGTTTATTGCCGACTATTTTCAGGTCTACGCCGTAGAGACCGTTGCCGATCAGGTTGGCGGCTTTTCTGGCGAGTTTGATAATGGCGCCGGGCACCTCTTCGACGGCGAAGCTTTTAAAGCCACCCTCGCTGAATCGTCCGGAAGGGGTGTGCTTGACGATCTGCCAATGTTTCTTAGACATATAGTACTGGCAGGCAAACAGCGGCTGGTGGTTGAATATCCCGATGCGCCAATCGTAATCGGTGTACATATATTCCTGAGCCAGAATCAGGTCGGAATCTTCGAACAGTTTGGCGGCAATCTCCAGGAATTCAGCGCGATTGTTGGCTTTGAAAACCCCTCTTGAGAAGGAACTGTCGGGAATTTTCAGGATTGCGGGATAACTGATCCGGTTTTCCAGATAATTAATGTAATTGAGATCGTCTTCCTTGAGAATAATTGTGCGGGGTGTCGGAATATTGTTGGTGGTCAACAGCTCTGCCAGATAGACTTTGTTGGTGCATTTGATAATTGATTCGGGGTCGTCAACGACGACCATCCCTTCCGCTTCGGCGCGCTTGGCGAAGAGGTAGGTGTGATGGTTGATCCGAGTGGTTTCGCGGATAAATAGGGCGTCGTATTCGAGAAGCGATGAATAATCTTTTTTTTCAATTAATTCGGTACTCAATCCGGCTTTTTTACCGGCTGTTAAGAACTTTTTCAGTGCCCGCCGGTTGGATGGAGGTAACAGCTCCCGGGGATTGTACAGAATTGCCAGATCGAAACGGGACTGTTTCGGAGTGCGGGGATCGTGCCAGCGCTTTTGTGAGTATTGATTGAACGATTCGATAAAAAAGGGCTGTTTTTCGGTGGAAAGATTGTTGATGGTTATCGCCTTGATACTGGTGATTTGCCAGCGACCGTGATATTTGAGATCAACTTTCAGCAGCGGACAACGAAACAGATCAAAGATCTGGCGGGCTAGCTCGGTGAACTCGTTCTGCCGGCAGATGCCGAAGAAAATATCGAATTCAATTTCGGTGGTGCCGGTGGCGTTTTTTTTCAGAATCCGCTGAACCAGCTCATCCAGGTCTTCGACATTAATACTGTAAATAGATTTGCGGCTGAGCTCTGTCATGGTGCGGACCCGGGGAATCGCCCGGTGACGGCGCGCCGCTGCCAGCAGGGAGCAGTAGTAGCCCATACTTAGATACTGGTAGCTCCGGCAGAGATTGATGATATGGGCGTTTTTCAGGGTGAAATAATCGGGCTGGCTGATATAATCTTTGGCGGTTACGACAATGGTGTCGGGGAAATGTTTCGACCAGTCGTGGGGATTTTCAACAATAACGATTTGGACAGACATAATGACTGAATCGGATGGTTTTCAACAATTTACTTTTCCGGAGCAAGTTTCTTTTCAAATCGAATCGCCTCCAGATGATCTTCGTAATAGTCTTCTATAATGGCGATCTCCCGATAGCCGGCATTCTGATATAATTTTATGGCGGATTGATTATCGCGCCGGACTTCCAACCGCAGGGACAGACGTCCATTACCGATAGCATTCTCTTCTACTGCTTTCAATAATTGCTGACCGATTCTCTGACCACGGTATTCTGCACCGACCGCAATGGAATAGAGACGGGCGGTGGAAGTTGCCGAATTATACAATATGACAGCATAGGCTCTGATATAGCCTTCCTCGTCGTCTACAAGGAGGGTGGCATTAGCTTTGGTGAGCAGGTATCGAAAATTCAGCCGGGTCAAACGATCGGTCTCGAAACTGCTGTTTTCCAGGAGAACAAGAGAATCCAGATCAGCCAGGGTTGCAGTGCGGATCATCGGGGCAGCGAACCCATTTCCGGGTTGACGGGAAAAATTTCCGCAACGGTTTCTTCAATCAGAGATTCGTCGGGTATAAAGGGCAAGGTTATGTGACCATCGGAAGGGTGTTTTTGATTCCAGTCGGCAGCCGTCTGGAGGGCATTGGGATTGCGTGCCCAGCTGCGTCTGGCGATCCCGCCCATGACATCCCAGGAGAGACCCCTGCGGATGACATCGTCGGCACGTTCGGAGCCATCCAGCAGAATGCCATTGCCGCCGTTGCTGGCGCGACCGATACCGACGCCGCCGCCGTTGGAAAGAACTACCAGCGTCATGCCACGGGCGATGTTGCCGCCGAAGCACTGTACCGACATATCGGCGGTCGTCCGGCTGCCGTCGTAAATATTGGCGGTTTCCCGATAAGGCGAGTCGGTTCCTGAGACATCGTGGTGATCGCGACCGAGGAGAACGGGACCGATCTCGCCGTCGCGGACCATTTGATTGAATTTCAGCGCAATCCGAATGCGCCCCTCCTCATCGGAGTAGAGAATCCGGCATTTGGTGCCCACCACCAGCCGGTTCTGTCCGGCGGTTTCAATCCAGCGATAGTTATCCCGGTGCAGCGCGCTGCGGGTAGGATCAATGCAGCTCAATGCCGCCCGATCGGTTTTGTGCAAATCCTCATCTTTGCGACTCAGGCAGACCCAGCGGAAGGGACCAAAACCCCGGTCGAAACAGATTGGTCCCATGATATCTTCCACATAGGAAGGCCAAATAAAGCCTTCGCCGGGATCAACACCATTGCGGGTGATCTCTTTCACCCCCGCGTTGTAAATCGAAGCCATGAAGCTGTTGCCGTAATCCCAGAAGTGGGTGCCTTTGGCGGTGAGTCGTTTGATGACCTGATAGTGACGTTGCAGAGATTTGTCCACGCGGGTTTTGAATTGCCGGGGATCGTATTTTATTAACTCCCGACCCTCCTCGAAGCTGATCCCTGCCGGTGTATAGCCGCCCTCGTAGACGGCGTGACATGAGGTTTGGTCAGAGAGCAATTCTATGGTGATATTTTTTTTATCGAGGTACTCCAGCAGATCAACGATATTACCGGAAAAGGCGATGGAGACCGCCTCTCCGGAATTTTTCGCCTCCTGCATCCAGGCGGCGATCTGGTCTAGATTATCAGAGACCTTGCTGACCCAGCCCTGTTCCCGGCGGGTTTTGATCCGGCTGTAATCCACTTCGGCGATGACACCGACTCCACCGGCAATTTCCACTGCTTTGGCTTGGGCGCCGGACATCCCGCCCAGTCCAGAGCTGACAAAGCAGACGCCCTGCAGGTCCTGGTCCTCGGGAATGCTGAGATACTTTCGTCCGGCGTTTAAAAGGGTTATATAAGTTCCGTGGACAATGCCCTGGGGACCGATGTACATCCAGCCGCCGGCGGTCATCTGACCGTAATTGGAGACGCCCATGGCAGCCAGTTTCTTAAAATGTTCAGGATTGTCCCATTCTCCGACGATCAGTCCGTTGGTTGAGATGACCCGGGGGGCTAGGGGGTGAGAGGGAAACAATCCGACCGGATGTCCGGAGCTGACCACCAGGGTCTGATTTTCGGTCATGGTCTCAAGGTACTGTTTGATCAGGCGGTACTGCATCCAGTTCTGGCAGACCTGACCGGTTTCACCGTAGGTAACCAATTCGTAGGGATAAAGAGCCACATCGAAATCGAGATTGTTGTCAATATTGACCTGCAGCGCCCGGGCGGCTAAAATTCCCCGATACTGATCCACCGGTTTGCCCCAGATGCGTCCTTTTGGGCGATAGCGATAACCATAAATTCGCCCCATCGTTTTTAATTCCTGCAGAAACTCAGGTGCCAGTTCCCGATGGAATTCGTCGGGGATATAGCGCAGGGCATTTTTAAGGGCGATGATAGTCTCGTTACGACTGAGATTAAAACCGCGGCTGGGCGCCCGGCGAATGCCCTCCTGAAAGGTAGCCGGCGGGGGCAATTCTGCCGGGAGTTTAATTGTCATTGCGGCGGCTAAGGTAGGGTTGTCCATCGGAAACTCCCCTGAGTAGAATTGCATTTTAGGGTCATCATCATTTTATCAGGCGTTCCTGAACCCGGCTCTGGATCGTACCGTTTTCAATATATTGATAGAGATTTTTACCAGGGCAGAGGGTCTCGGTGTAGTCTTTGTGCCCTTTGATTGCGTAGAGTGGGACATAAAACTGCATTGCCAGAAAGGCGGTCATCTCAATAATCGCCTGGAGCTGTTCCTGATTGACCGTCGCGTTTTCGTAATTGCCTATCAGACAGATAAGGGCGTGACCGGTGGGATCGTAATCGGTGTTGGTGGCACCGGGATAGTTAATGGGGCGCGCTTCGTAAATTGCTCCGGAAGGGGCAATCATGAAGTGGTAAGGAATATCAATCCACTTTTTTTCGGTTCTGGACCACTGCTGCAACTCGCGCAGATATTTGACAGGGTCTTTACCGGGCGGGTAATCCACGCCGCCGTGATGAAGGGTGATTTTACTGATTGCGTGGGTTGGGAGCGTCCTTTTCAACGGTTGCCAGCCCCAGTCTGCCCGTCGGATGACAGGCAACGTTGCGGGGTAGTTCAGTTCCAGAATATCGCTGTCGGTCTTAATCGGTGCTGTACAACTGCAGAAAATGATTAAACTGAATAAAAAAGGGCACAACCGCTTGTACATAAACATTCCTCACTATAATCAGATTAAAGTTACTCAATTCAGAACACCGTTTCAACGTAAAGATTCGGGATATTCTTGATTGATCCGCAGGAAAGTATTAGTTTTGTCAGGTAGTTCAGGAGATTCAACATGACAAAGCCGCTCATCATCAGGAATATCGGGGAATTAGTCCGCTACAATTCGGCTTCCGAATCCATGGAGGTTCTGCATAATGTCGAGATGATTGTAGAAGAGGGACTGGTTCGGGCAATCGGAACCGATCTGTATTCGGTAGAATTTGACGTAGCGGATGCCGCCGGTTCACTGATAACGCCGGGATTTGTTGATTCCCATACTCATCCAGTCTTTTTTGATACGCGGGAGCTGGAATTTGAGATGCGCGTCATGGGGAAGTCCTATCTGGAAATTGCGGCGGCTGGCGGCGGAATCAGAGCCAGTGTGCGCAGTCTGCGTTCGGCGGATATCGGGGATTTGAAAAGCAGGGTGCGGCGCAGGCTGGATGATTTTCTGCAGTTTGGTACGACGACGATCGAAGCCAAAAGCGGGTATGGTTTATCTCCGGAAAGTGAGATAATGTCGCTACGATTGCTTAGGGAACTCGCCGCCGATCATCCGCTGGATATTCTTTGTACCTTTTTAGGGGCGCATGAATATCCCGATGAATATCGCGAGGATCATGAGGGTTATATTGAATTGGTCATCAATCGGATGCTGCCGCAGGTCGCCCGGGAGGGATTAGCGGAATTTTGTGACGTGTTTTGTGAAGAGGGTGTCTTCTCGGTCAGTGAATCCCGCAAGGTGCTGGAGGCGGCGAAATTTCTGGGGTTGGGAATTCGGCTGCATGCCGAAGAGTTCAGACCCATTGGCGGTGTCCAGCTGGCGGTCCGGCTGGGCGCACTGTCCGCTGATCATTTGACGGCGATTACCGCTGAAGGTATTGAGGCACTGGCGCTGAGTAACATTGTACCGGTACTGCTGCCGGCGACGACCTTTTTCCTCGGTTCAGACCACTATGCCCCGGGGCGGAAATTGTGGGACCGGGGATTGCCGGTAGCCATTGCCACGGACTTCAATCCCGGGAGTTCCATGACTCAGTCCATGCCGCTGGTGATTACGCTCGCCTGTCTGAAACTGAAGCTGACACCGCTGGAAGCACTTCAGGCAGCAACCCATAATGCGGCAAAATCTTTGGCGCAAGCCCACCGCCTGGGCAGCCTGGAAGAGGGTAAACAGGCGGATTTCATTATCTGGAAATTTAATAAATATCAGGGAATTCCCTATTTCCTGGGATATCCCTCGATCAGGTCGGTCTGGAAAAGAGGTGCGAATGTCTGGTCGTCGCCCTGAACCGCTGCTGTGTAGTACAGATTTCTTTAAAAAACAATTGACAAAGTTGCGATAAAACACTAAAATCTGCTACGATATTATACAGGGGAATTATATACTAAGGAGGTTAAATTTTGAGAAATATGAAGCATGTGTCGCTGGTGCTCATGGTGATTAGTATATCTTTGGTTTTTACCTTGAATGTCTTCGCAAATTCCAGGTTTTATTCCTCGGTTCAGCAAATTTGTAATGCCTATCAGGTCCCGGTTGAATATGAACGAATGAACATGACGAGTCAAGCCGACGGTCACAAAGAGTTTACCATGACGGTCAAAAGCGCCCGGAATCAATTTGACCGGGTACTGACGATTGGATTTTATGCCATTGGCAAGGCTATGGTGTATCACAAAGAACCTATCGAGAAGGTGACCATCGTAGTCAATGTTGAATATAAGGGGATGGAAAACATCGTAGCCACCGCTGAACGGGAGGATATTCAAAAATTCGCCAACGGTGAAATTAGTTCGACAGAATTTGTACGCAGGATTAAATTTGATTAATACTTAACATAACAATCAAGGAGGAATTTCATGGATCCTTTTTCATGGTCTTATACGTTAATGATGTATCTGAGAGGAATCGGCTGGGCGATTGTTGCCGCGCTGGGATTTTCCTTTGGTGTCGGTCTGGCGATTAAGGTTTTCGACTGGTTGTCCACTTCCATTGATGAGTGGGAAGAGATTAAAAAGGGCAATATCGGTGTTGCCTTGATCATCGTTTCACTTATCCTGATGGTGGGATTACTGGTTCACAAAGTCATATAACGGACAACATACGACCACAACTATCTTCGGGGAATCCCTGGGAGGGGATTTCCCGTTTTTATTTTATCTCCGGGTGTACCGCCGACCCCGCTCACTGAACAAATTTGAGGTTGATTTGGATTCGAAAATAGTGTATATTCCAAATAACAAGCAGGAATGAAGCCATGCAGAAAGACAAGAATCAGCAGGATACCAACATCACCCGACGGAATTTCCTGAAAAAGCTGACGATGACCACGGTGTTTACCGTACCAGCCATTCAGAGTTTTAAATTGATGGCTCAAGGGTATCAGCAGTGGACCGCGCATGGTCACGGTCACCATTATCCGCCGCCCCCGCCGCCAAACGGTTTTTAGATTCGATTATTCCCGAATTTCATAATAGCAACCCTTCTCAGCTATATGCGAGAGGGGTTTTGTATTTAATAATCAGCGGTTATTTTGAAGATAACTGCCGGATTTTCGCCAATTTGGCTTCGAATTCGGTTTTGTGAATGCCGGTAAGGTGGTGCTCCTTTCCCTGTAGTTGACAACTGAGTGCATCAAGTTCCAAACCTGAAAATGTAACCGCATTTAGAACATGTTTCTCGAAAGCGTCATAAGCCAGCGGGGCGACCGTCCGGGTGATCTCAGCCATTGCGTTGGCGTATTGACGAATCTCCCATTGGGCGTGATAATCCATCCGCAGTTTCAGAAAGTGGAAGAGATTACTAAGATCAATCTGCCAGTACCATTGGGTGTAGAGCGACAGCGGCAGGTTGATCCGCGCCAGCTCCCGGGCAATGCCACTATCAATCATTTTCTGGTAATCCTCATATGCGCGATTCTGACCGCTTACCAAGATATCAAGGACTTTGGCTTTTAATTCAGCAGGAACCTCCTCCGTATCCCGTCCCTGGCGATTGGATTTACTCTGGAATTGGAACTGCTCTTTTTCCGGAATATAAAATTCATCTTCCATGACGCTGTAGCGACCGGAGATTTCATTCAGCCGGGCGGTACGGTGGCGAATCCACTGCCGGGCGACAAAGATGGGCATTTTGCAATGAAAGGTCAGCACCACCTGCTCAAAGGGTGATGTATGTTCGTGGCTTATCAGATACTCGATGAGGGCTTGATCCTGTCGTACGGTTTTTGTTCCTGAACCGTAAGAAACCCGTGCCGCCTGCACAATGCGTTCGTCACCGCCGAGATAATCCACCAGCCGGACGAATCCCTTATCCAAAACCTTGAACTCCTTATCCAAGATTGCCTCTGCCTGCGGAACAATTATATGTGCCATGTGTTATACTCCCGGATGTTTGACCTGATTGGAATCTACGGATTTTTATCGTTTGATAGTAGATTGATTTTTGGATTATTCTGAAAAGAAGCATAGATTTTACTCCCTATGAAAATACTCTTATCCGTGATGCTGCCACTGATTGTGTGGCTGCCTGTTTATGGACAGGCGGATCACGACTGGGTCAACCGGGAAATTCAGATGAAACGGGAAGCGCTAAGCCTGCAAAGAAAACTGGAAAAAACAGTTCCCCTCGCCGAACAGGATTTTTATGATGCGGGCTTTTATGGCATTGATCTGGAGATTGATATTCCCAGCGAAACGATTGCCGGACGGGTAACTGTCAGAGGCAGATCACTAAGAGATGAATTGGTGGAGGTGGTGCTTGATCTGTTGTCTCCCTTAAAGGTTGACCGCGTCTGGGGTGATGCCGCGGATTTTCGCCAGGTCAATGATAAGCTCATCGTGCAGTTACAAGCACCCATTGACAGCGGTGGTGTTTTCGACTTTGGAGTCGCCTACAGCGGCAACCCGGTTGCCGGCGGTCTGAAGGGTTTCACCTTTGCTTATCATAACAATGTTCCCATTGTTTCAACCCTGAGTCAACCCTATTTTGCCCGGGGCTGGTTTCCCTGTAAAGACATTCCGGGCGATAAAGTGGATTCCGCGGATATTCGTCTTACCGTGCCCGACAGTTTGACGGCAGTCTCTAATGGTGTCCTGGTGGATATTACGAACAATTCTGACGGTAGTCAGACCTTTTACTGGCAGGAGCGTTATCCGATTGCCAGTTATTTAATCTCACTGGCGGTGACAAATTACCGTCGGATAGACCAGACCTACACCGCTCTGGATGGCGGTTCTATGCCGGTTTATCACTGGTACTATCCCGAAGATGAACACAGGACCAGTGTCATGCTTTTAACACCGGAGATGATCACCTTTTTTGCCAGTCTCTGGGGTGAATATCCCTTTGTTGGGGAGAAATACGGACATGCCCAGTTTTCATGGGGCGGCGGGATGGAACATCAGACCTGCACCAGCCTCGGTGCCTATAGCGAGCTGATGATTTGCCACGAACTGGCGCATCAGTGGTGGGGCAATATGGTCACCTGTGCCGATTGGAGTGAAATCTGGCTGAATGAGGGCTTTGCGCGCTATTCTGAAGCCCTTTGGCAGGAATATCGAATCGGGAAAGAGGCTTATCACGATTTTATGAGTAAAATAAACCGACCATCCTACTGGCAACCGGGACCGGTCTACGTAGTGAATACCGCCGATGTGAATTCAATTTTTAATCTGCTGGTCTATGATAAAGGTGCCTGGATTTTGCATATGCTCAGAGGCGTAGTTGGAGATTCGATATTTTTTGATATTTTCCCCGCTTATCGGGATGAATATTACATGGGCGTTGCCACGACGGAGGACTTTCAACGAGTGTGTGAAGAGGTATCCGGCGTAGACCTGGACTGGTTTTTTCAGCAATGGGTCATGCGCCCCGGACAACCTAATTATAAGGTATTCTGGGAACGACGGAAAATAGCGGCGAACCAGTGGCGGATGAGAGTCAGAATTGACCAAATCCAGTCAAAGACCGAGCTGTTTAAAATGCCCCTTGACATGTTGGTAAATTTCGGGAAATCTGATTCATTGCTAAGGGTTTGGGATTCAACGGCTTCCCAGGTATTCCAATTCCAATTTGCAGACATGCCGGAGAGGATTACGATTGATCCGGACAATTGGGTTCTGAAAACGATCCAGTACTCAAACCTTGATCCCGATATCGGGTATTTACCACAGGAGTTCCTCTTGTCCGCGCCCTACCCGAATCCTTTCAATGCCGCAGTCAACTTCGATGTATATTTACCCCAGAACGCCGATATAAAAATAGCGATTTATGACCTGACCGGATGCCTGGTAGACACCATTATCGAAGGATATCATCCGGCGGGATATCACGAAATGAGCTGGCAACCCGGCGATTTAGCATCCGGTCTCTATTTTGTCCGGCTGGAAAACAATTGGATCAATTTGTCAAAGAAAATCGTATATTTAAAGTAGAGAATTTGTAGCTTATCGAGCCGGTTTGACATCTAAAAAATACAAAGACAGAGCCACACCCCTGAAAATGAGACTGTTTTCAAAAAGGAAAAAAACCCCCAATATTGCTTTGAGCCTTTGGCTTATCGGGCTGCTTTGCAGCTCCACAGTATGGGCGCAATTCGGGAAAAATAAGGTCCAGTACGATGATTTTAACTGGTCTTATATCCAGACTGAGCATTTCGATATCTATTTTCATGATAATGGTGAGGAGCTGGCGCATTTTACCGCGCCAGTTGTTGAGCAGGCGGTAAGTGAGATATCCCGGGTGCTGAACTGGCGCCTGCGCAAGCGGGTTTCCGTAATTGTATACAATTCGCACAGGGATTTTCAGCAAACCAATGTCACCCTCAGTTATCTTTATGAGGGCATTCAGGGCTTTACCGAATTACTAAAAAACCGGATGGTGTTGGCGTTTGACGGGAGTATTAATAATTTCTGGCATCTGGTCCGGCATGAGCTGGTGCACGTGGTGGTAAATGATATGATTTACGGCGGGAATATTCAAAGTGTTGTATCGGGACGAGTCCGCCTCCGAATCCCACTCTGGATGAACGAAGGTCTGGCGGAGTACATCTCCATGGGCTGGGATACCAATGCCGATATGATCTTGCGGGATATCGCCACGAACAGCGAGATTCCCAGTATTAAGGAGCTGGACTATTATCTGGCTTATAAAGGCGGTCAGTCGGTTTACCGCTTTATCGCCGAGAGATACGGTGATCAAAAAATCGGTGAAATCTGGGCTAATATGAAAAGACATTCCAGTGCTGAGAAGGGGATTGAAAAATCCATCGGTCTCAAAATGAAAGAGCTCAGCGAAGCCTGGCACAAATGGGTGCGCAAAGAGTATTGGCCGGACATTGCCGAGCGGGACGAGTTGGATGATATTGCGGTTCGGTTGACCGATCATAAAAAGCTGAAGAACTATTTCAATACCGGTCCGGCGGTTAATCCCAGCGGGACGAAAATCGCCTTTATGTCAGACCGCAAGGGGTATGCCGATATTTTTCTGATGAATACCATTGACGGTGAAATTGAGAGTCGTCTGGTCAAGGGGCAACGGACACCAGACCTGGAAGAGTTAAAATGGTTGAATCCGCGCCTGAGCTGGTCACCCGATGGAAAGAAAATAGTCCTTGCTGTTAAGAGCGGTGCCCGGGATGCACTGGTGGTAATTGATGTGAAAACAAAGAAACGGCAGAAATACAGTTTCGATGAAATTGACGAACTCTATACCGCCGCCTGGTCTCCCGACGGTGACCGCATCGCATTTATTGGCTTGAACAGTGATCGCACCGATTTATATGTCTACAATTTAAAGAGCGCTAAATTATCCCGAATTACCAACGACTGGGCTTCGGATTTCGAACCGAACTGGTCACCGGACGGAACCAAAATTATCTTTGCATCCCAGAGAGATGTTGAAAGCGGCACTTTACCGAAAGAGCAAATATCCAATTGGGCTGTATCGCCCTATAATCAGACTGACCTCTTTGTCTGCGATTTGAATTCCGGCGAAATACAACAGATTACCGCTTCCCCATGGAATGAAAATTACCCCGTTTGGGCTAATACAACCAACAAAATCTTTTTTACATCCGATGCTGAAGGAATCTCCAATCTGTATATGATGGATATGGAAACCGGCGAGCAGCGAGCCGTCACCAATGTCTTGACCGGGGTCTTTCAACCCAGCCTTTCAAAGGATGATTCCCGTCTGGTCTTCGCCGGCTATGCCAATTATGGCTGGGATGTCTATACCATCAGTAATCCGTTAGTTCTCTATGATGAACCCAAAGAGGTGCGACCGACGGTTTTTGCGGAGAGCCTGAAAGAAATCTGGCAGAATCCCGCAGATTACAAACGGTTTGATTACCCGGCGCCTGAGGATATCAAAAAATCCTATTCCCGCCGGGTCAGCACCGAGCGGGATTATACAAACTATATCTTTGCGTCCGGCTACAATACCGACCTGCGGCAGGAGCCGGATACTTCCATGGCGCAGATTGATACAATCAGTTACCGCGACGAAGACGGTGAGTTCATTGTCAATCCCTACAAGACAAAATTCAGTCTCGATTTAATTGACAGTCAGGCTGGCTATAATACCTTCTGGGGATTTCAGGGGACGACCGTATTCGCCTTCAGCGATGTACTGGGAGATCACCAGCTGATTTTCGGGACGGAGATGTATATTGATCTCGAGAACAGCGACTACTATTTATCATATCAATACCTGGGGGATCGCACCAATTACGCCCTGACCGGATTTCATACCGCCAATTTTTGGTATTACAGCCTCTACTATTTGTACCGGTTGCGGAATTACGGTTTTGATATATCGGCATCCCGACCCTTTTCCCGGTTTTCCCGAATTGAGTTGGCGGCGACTTCCTATAATGTGGAACAGAAGTTTATTGATATATATTATGGAATCACTCTTGACGAACGCAAAATCCAGACGATTTTACCGCGGGCGGCGTTTGTTTTTGACAATACGCTGTGGAGCTATTTTTATCCCATTGACGGCTGGCGCTGGCGCATTGACGCTACCGTCAGTCCAAAATACACACAAAACAGTCTCGAGTTCCAGACGGTACAGGCGGACGTTCGCCGCTATTTCAAGCTGAATCGGGAATACTCATTTGCCCTGCGATTGTCCGGCGGACTCAGTGAGGGACCCAACGCCCAGCGCTTCTTTCTGGGCGGCGAGAGCAACTGGATCAATCAAAAATGGCGCAACCATGTTCTGGATAGCCGCAACGAGTCCTTACTGGAAGATATCTATTTTTCCGATTTTGTGACGCCGCTGCGGGGAGCGCGATACTATGAAAGGGTAGGTACCCGCTACTTCCTGGCGAATTTCGAATTCCGCTATCCCTTTATTAAATATCTGGCACTGGGCTGGCCGATCCCCATGACTATCGGCGGTTTGCAGGGAATAACCTTTTTCGATATTGGCGGCGCCTGGTTTGGAAATGAATTCCATCCCTTTACCAAAGAGCCCTATTACGGGACGGTAATGGACGATCTGGTCTCGGGGTTTGGCGTCGGTACCCGCATCTATCTCGGCTATTTTCTGTTGAAAATTGATTGCGCCTGGCGCTATGATATGATCAAAGTCCATTCGCCGCAGTGGTATTTTTCGCTGGGGCTGGATTTTTAATTTTATTGTTCTGATAAACGTCTAGATTTTATTATCAGAATTGCTTCTAAGTTACTAATTTAGCAAGCCGTTTCGGTGCGCGGTTTTTAATGTAATTTGGTTGGAGAATTCTTGAAAAAATATTTTCAATTTTTAACGCTCTGTCTGATCTGGGGGACGACCTTTGCTGCGATTAAAATCGGGTCCGGCTCGACACCACCGATGCTGGGTCTGGCACTGCGCTATTTGATTGCATTGTTGCTGTTGTTCCCGATTATAAAGATTACCCGTCGGAAAATTCCCTGTGACGGCGCCTCAATCCGTCTGTATCTGGTGGTGGGAATTTTGAGTATGGGCTTGAGCTATTTGTGCACCTACTGGTCAATGAATTATATTCCCAGCAGTCTCTCGTCTATTTTGTGGGCGACACTCCCGCTTTTCAACGGAATTTTCGCCCATCTTTTTGTGCTGAATGAGCGTATGAATCTGCGCCGCCTGCTGTCCGTTCTCCTGGCACTGGTGGGGGTTACACTGATTTTGTCGGATCAGCGGCTGGTTTTCAGCACAGAAGTGCTGATCGGTTGCCTGGTGGTTTTACTGGGAGTTGTCTTTGCCGCGTATCCGAATGTGTATATTAAGAATTTCCGGGGACCCATGGACCCGCTGATTCTGACCGCGACATCGCTGGTGGTGGGCGGAGCTATGCATCTGGTGGGTGCGCTTGTAACGGGTCAGTTTGCGACGATGACCTGGTCGTTGCGCAACGTCGGCGCGGCAGCCTATCTCGGAATCTTCGGTTCGGCGGCTGCCTTTTTTATCTATTTTTCACTCCTGCAGCAGTTTGAAGTGGTCAAAGTCTCCTTTGTCACCTTTCTGACGCCGGTTGTGGCGTCGGTGGTGGGTTTGATTTTTTTACATGAAACCATAACTTTACAAGAGATTTTCGGTATCCTGTTCATCTTTAGCGGTCTGTTTATGTACGATTTCAGAAAATATTTTCGCTTCTTTAATCGCCTCCAACTGAAGCGGCAGTAGATCAAATGAGCAATAAAACCAAAATTCTTTTTTCCTGTACCGAGTGCGGCAATCAGCAGCCCAAGTGGAGCGGTCGCTGCCCGGAGTGCAGTGCCTGGAATACGATGGTGGAAGAGCGGGTGCTGAAAAAAGCGGCGAAGCATCCGCTGACCGAGAAACGGAAGTTGCACAGTCTGGAGCGCCCGGTGAAGACGGATATCCGGCGGTCTGCCACGGGAGTCGAGGAATTTGACCGGGTGCTGGGCGGCGGGTTTGTGGACGGCATGGTGATTTTACTGGCGGGTGAGCCGGGCATCGGCAAGTCTACGCTTGTATTGCAGATACTGAGCAAGCTGCAGGGTGAGCGCTTTCTCTATTTTTCCGGCGAAGAGTCGGAAGAGCAGATCGCTCTGCGGGCTGGTCGGATGGGTATAACTGATCCGCGTATTCTGGTGGCTTGCGAAAATAATCTGGAGAACATCATTAACCATATCGAAACCCGCCAGCCGTCGTTGGTCGTGATTGATTCTGTACAGACGGTCTACAGCGATATTTATGACAATGTCCCGGGGAGCGTGACCCAGGTCAGGGAGTGTGCCGGCAGCCTTCTGCGCAAAGCCAAGGAGTTGAATTTTTGTGTCGTTTTGATCGGACATATCACCAAAGACGGCATGATCGCCGGTCCCAAGGTTCTGGAACATCTTGTGGATACGGTGCTCTACCTGGAAGGTGGCAAGACGAATTTTTATCGGACCTTGCGGGCGATGAAAAACCGTTTCGGCTCGACCCATGAAGTCGGTCTGTTTACCATGAAAGATAGCGGACTGGTGCCGGTGGACAATCCGTCGGAATTTTTTCTGGCGGAGCGCAAAAAGCATGTCGCCGGCTCTACCATTGCGGTCAGTATGGAGGGGACGCGCCCCTTCCTGATCGAAGTGCAGGCACTGGTAACACAGTCGTCCTACGGGAATCCCCAGCGGACAGCCAATGGTATTGATCACCGCCGTCTGGCAATGCTGGTGGCGGTGCTGGAAAAGCGCGCCGGGTATCCGTTGCGTCTGCAGGACATTTTTGTCAATCTCGTGGGTGGTTTGCGCATTGATGAAACGGCGATCAACCTCGGCGTCGTGGTGGCGCTGGCATCGAGTTTCAAGGACGTGCCGGTCAATCCCGCGGCTGTATTCATCGGTGAGGTCGGGCTGGTGGGTGAAATCCGTTCCGTTCCATTGATTGAACAACGGGTCAGGGAGGCGCTCAAATTCGGCTTCCAACCGGTTTATATTCCCCGGGCAAATTTAAAACAGCTGGAGGAGTTCAAATCCGGCAATATCGTCGGGATTGATTCCATCAATCAGCTGTTCAATGAAATCTTTTAGGCTCACGGACATTTAATGAGTAATACAAACAGTCCATCGGGGCGATTGAAATTTCAGATTCTGGCGCAGGATAAAGACTCGCTTGCCCGGGCTTGCCGCTTTGAAACCGATCACGGAGTTGTTGAAACGCCGGTTTTTATGCCGGTGGGAACTCACGGCGTCGTGAAAACCCTGACGCCGGCGGAACTCGATGATTGTGCGGCGCAGATAATTTTGGGCAATACCTATCATCTCTATCTGCGCCCGGGCTTGGATGTAATTGAAGCGGCGGGTGGATTGCATCGTTTCAACAGCTGGTCCAAGCCGCTCCTGACCGACAGCGGCGGATTCCAGGTTTTCAGTCTTTCGCATCTTGGGAAAATCACCGACGATGAGATCACCTTTCGTTCCCATATTGACGGGTCGGAACATGTTCTTTCCCCGGAAATCTCAATGGATATCCAGAATAAATTGGGTTCTGATATTCTGATGGCTTTCGATGAATGCACGCCTTACCCCTGTGACTATGTGGCGGCGCAAAAGTCCCTGCAGCGGACGCATGCCTGGGAAGAGCGTTCAAAAATTCATTTTGAGAAGCTGAAACCGCGCTATGGGCACACCCAATTTTTATTTGGGATTTTGCAGGGCAGCACATATCAGGATTTGCGGGTGCAAAGTACAGAGACATTGTCGAAATTGGATTTTGACGGCTATGCCATCGGCGGTCTGGCGGTGGGTGAACCGAAGGCGCAGATGTTTGAGATGCTCTCTTTTATCTGTCCGCTGCTGCCGGAAAATCGTCCGCACTATCTGATGGGTGTCGGCAAACCGGAGGATATTGTTCAGGCGATAGAACGCGGTATGGACATGTTCGATTGTGTTCTGCCGACCCGCAATGCCCGCAACGGGACACTTTATACCCGGCAGGGACGGATCGTTTTGAAACAGGCGCAGTATCGTCTAGATATGGCACCGCCGGATGAAAATTGTGACTGCTATACCTGCCGTAATTTTTCCCGGGCTTACCTGCGTCATCTGTTCATGAGTGGTGAAATGACCGGCTTGCGGCTAAACACGCTGCATAATATACACTTTTTTCTGGAAGTGACCGCCCGGGTGCGCCGTGCCATCCTGGAGGGGCGCTTTTCCCAATGGAAAAAGGAATTTTTCAAATCCTATCCGGTTGAAGATGATCACTGGGAAATCAACACCATCCGCCGGGAGGAACGGCGGCGGAAACATCTGGCAGAGACTGAGCGTTAATCACTAATCGAGAGACCTTTAAATGACAATAAATCCGACAAAGCTGCCCGAATCCTTTTCAAAACTTTCCGCGAGTGAATTAAATGGGATTATCAAAAGGATCAAGGCTAAATTGGGCAACCGTTTGTTGATTCTCGGACACCATTACATGAGTGATGCGGTTATTGCTCATGCCGACCGGAGGGGCGATTCTTTTGGGCTGGCGAAAATCGCTGCAGAGACACAGGCGGAGTATATCGTTTTCTGTGGTGTCCATTTCATGGCAGAAACCGCCGATATTGTGACTCGCGCCGAGCAGCAGGTTTTTATTCCCGATCCCACAGCCGGCTGTTTTCTGGCGGATTGTGCCCGGATAGAGGAGGTAAAAGCCGCCTGGCAGGTGCTCCGTTCGGTCAGCGATATGCGCATCGTGCCGGTAACCTATGTCAATTCCGGCGCCGACTTGAAGGCTTTTTGCGGAGAGAACGGCGGACTCGTCTGCACGTCATCCAACGCCGCAGCGGCACTGAACTGGGCTTTCGGGCGCGGTGACAAGGTCTTCTTTTTCCCTGACCAACATCTGGGGCGTAATACGGCTTATCGGAAGGGTATTGCGCTAGATGAAATGCTGCTCTGGAGTTCCGATTTGTCCGCCAGCAATTCCGAAGATGTAATCCGCCGGGCAAAGGTTATTCTGTGGGACGGCTTTTGTATTGTTCACCAGGAATTTGACAGCGATTACATCAGTCGGTTGCGCCGGGAGGACCCGCAGGTGCGGATTATTGTTCATCCGGAGTGCGATTTTGATGTGGCGCAATCTGCCGATGATATGGGCAGCACGGCATACATCATTGACAAAATAAAAAATGCACCCGTCGGCTCTCATTGGGCGGTCGCCACGGAAAAGAATCTGGTCAATCGCCTGAAAGAGGACTATCCCGACCGCCGGATTGAAATATTGCAGACTTTCGAACCCGCCTGTCAGTCCATGGCGCAGATCAGTCTGGCGAGACTGGCGTTTCTGCTGGCTCAGCTGGAGCGGGGCAATTTGATCAACCGGGTGGCTGTAGACGAACGCTATGCCGGTGCCGCCCGTATAGCATTGAAGCGAATGTTGGAGTTGAATGCATGAAATCGGGTGAGAATTTCAAGAAAACCGATGTGCTGGTAATCGGGACGGGATTAGCCGGTTTATCAGCTGCCTATGCGGCAGCCCGGGAAGGTTTGCAGGTTACCCTGATCACAGCCGAGACAGAACTACTGGAAGCCTCATCTTATTATGCCCAGGGGGGCATTATCTACCGGGCGCAGGAGGATACTGAAAAGTGTTTGCTGGATGATTTCCAGCGCACCGGTGCCGGAATCGTCAATCCAGAAGCCGTCCGGGTCGTCTTTCAGAAAGGACCGGAATTTATTGATCGAATTCTTTGTGACGAACTCGAAGTTCCCTTTAACCGGAATCAGAATGGCGAATTGGAGCTGACGAAAGAGGGGTCGCATTCCTATCCGCGGATTGCCTTCGTTAAGGATCACACCGGTCAATCTATCCAGCACTGTTTTGTCCAACGCATCCGCAAAATTGACAATATTACGATAATAACGAATGCCACCGCCGTGGATTTGATCACGCTGGCACACCACTCCCGCAACCCGCTGCATATTTATGAGCCCAGTACCTGTGTCGGTGCCTATATTCTGTTTCAAGAGGAAAAGGAGGTTCACCCGATTCTGGCGAAATGTACCATTCTCGCCACCGGCGGACTTGGTAATATCTATCTGCACACCTCCAATCCCTCTGCCCGAACTCGCGGCGACGGCTATGCGATGGCGTATCGGGCAGGTGCCCGGATCATGAATATGGAATATGTCCAGTTTCATCCCACGACCCTCTTCTCGACGAATGAAGAGCGCTTCCTGATTACCGAAGCTCTCCGGGGCGAAGGCGCGGTACTGCGCAATAAACATGGCGAAGCCTTTATGAAACGCTATCACCAGTTGGAAAATCTGGCATCCCGGGATATTGTTGCCCGGTCCATTATTACCGAGATGAATGAGACCGATAGCAAGTTTGTTTACCTCGATATTACCCATCGCGACAGCGGCTGGATTAAAAAACGCTTTCCGAAGATTTATGAAAAATGTCTGGAGCACAAAATTGATATCACCGCCGAAGGGATACCGGTTGTTCCGGCGGCACATTACGAATGCGGGGGCGTGGCAACCGATATGCTGGCGAATACCACCATCCGGCAGCTGAAAGCTGTGGGGGAGGTTGCCTGCACCGGATTGCACGGCGCCAACCGCCTGGCTAGCAGTTCGCTGCTGGAGTGTCTGGTTTTTGGGATCATCGCCGGTGAGGACGCCGCGCTTCAGATACAGAAACAAAGAACGATTATCCCGACGGTCGCCGCCTGGAAGAAAGAGACGGAGATCATTGATCCGGATCTGCTGCGCCAGGACCGCTCGACGATTCGGCAGACCATGTGGAACTATGTGGGCATTGTGCGTACAAAAAAGAAACTGGAACGGGCGTTCGGTATTTTATGGCAACTCAACCAGGACATTCAGCATTTTTATCACCACGGCGAATTGAGCGATGAGCTGATTGGACTGCGCAATGCCGCCACGGCTTCGCTGTTGGTTCTGCATGCCGCCCGGCTTCATAAAGGAAGCCGGGGTTGCCATTACCGTGCGGATTGATTAAACTTAAAGACAATTTGAAATTGGAGGTTATGTGAACACACTACTTTATGCCGGGACAATGGGAGGCGGCGGAGCTCAGCAGGGCAATCCGATTCTGTCACTGTTACCCTTTTTGGCAATTATTCTGATTATGTATCTGCTGATGATTCGCCCTCAGGCGAAGAAACAGAAAGAAAAGCAGAAAATGCTGCAAGAGTTGAAATCGGGCGATGAGATCCTGACCATCGGCGGAATTTATGGGAAAATCGAAGGCTTGCGCGAGAGTGAGGGTATCCTGATCGTAAAGGTTGCCAAGGATGTAAAAATTCATATTACTCGGTCGGCGGTAGCTGAAAAACTGGTGAATAAATCAGTCGTAAAATAGCATGGATTCCCTGGAGATTTATCTTTACGGCAGCCCATTGCTGAAGCGTAAAACCAAACGTGTCGGCAATCTGCCGGAAAAGTTTCCGGAGTTTCTGGAGCGGATGTATGCCACCATGTACAGTGACGACGGGATTGGGCTCTCGGCGAACCAGGTCGGTCTGGACCAGCACTTGTTTATCGCCGATTTTGCACTGCATGATAAAAATCTGTCCCGGGAAATTTTCATCAACCCGGAAATTCTGGAAGCGAGCGGAACCGATACCTTGGAAGAGGGTTGTCTGAGTATTCCGGAAATCCGCGAGAAGGTCACCCGGGCTTTTAAAATTAAAGTGCGCTATGAAAATCTCCAGCGTGAGACCCTGGAAAGAGAGTATGAGGGATTCCCGGCGCGGGTCATTCAACATGAAGTGGATCATCTCAACGGAATCCTTTTCATCGAGCGAATCAGCCCGCTGAAACGGAGCTTTATTCAATCAAAACTGAAACGAATTGCCGAAAAAGGGACAACCCAGACTGAACCCATTACGATTCAATAATCCATGCAAATAGTTTATATGGGCACTCCGGAATTTGCCGTTCCGGGCTTGCGAGCGCTTGCGGAATCCCATCATGAGGTGGTCGGCGTGGTGACCGGTCTCGATGTCCCCGCGGGGCGGGGACAGACGGTTCGTGCAACACCGGTCAAACTGCTGGCGGAGCAACTGGGTCTGCCGATTCTACAGCCATCGTCGCTGAGAGCGCCGGAATTTCTGGACCAGCTGCACAATCTGGAGGCTGACCTCATCGTGGTAGTGGCGTTTCGTATATTACCCGACGAAGTGATCCGTGCCACCCGGCTGGGTGCCATAAATCTGCACGCTTCACGCCTGCCGAAATACCGGGGCGCAGCTCCCATTAACTGGGCTATTATCAAGGGCGAAAAGGAGACCGGAATCACGATATTTCAGATTAAGTCCCGGGTGGATACAGGCGATATTCTCTATCAGCAAACCGTGGCAATCCGGGAACAGGACACCTATGGCGATCTCTATACCCGTCTGGCGCAGCTGGGAGCACCGGCACTCATACAGGTGCTGGATCGGCTGGAAACAGATGCTATCACGGCTGTCCGCCAGGACGATTCCCAGGCTACCAGAGCACCCAAAATCTATCCGGAAATGGGCAGGATTGACTGGTCACAAAGCGCCGTTGCCATCAGGAATCTTATTCATGGTCTGTCGCCGGTGCCGGGCGCTTTTTCTTTCTTTGGGAAAAAACGGATCAAGTTTCTCCGTGCCCAATTTAGCTCTGAAGATTCGCAACAGGCACCGGGGGTGATTGTCCATAGGGGTCGGCACGATTTGGGCATTCAGACCGGCGCCGGTATTCTGTATCCACTGGAATTACAAGCCGAAGGAAAAAAAGCCCTGCCGGTAGCGGATTTTTTATGCGGATTTCAGGGTAAAAGCGGAGATTCTTTCCGGTCGTGAATGTTCGTGCTGCCGCCGTACGCATCCTGAATTCTGCACGTGGTCCCTATTATAATTACGAACGAAAAATTGCCCTTCTGGCGGATGAGTTGCGCCTGAGCCGGGAGGACCGGGATTTTCTCTATCTGATGGTCAAAGGGGTTATTCTGCACCGCTCCTATCTGGACTATGTGATCGCAAAGGCGGCTCAGCGACCGGTGCAAAAATTTGAAAAATCGGTGCTGAACCTATTGCGCCTGGGTGTCTTTCAGTATCTGGTCCTGAATACGCCGCCCCATGCCTTTACCAACGAAACCGTTACGGCTGCGCGGCAGCTGAAAAAATCCCGCGCTGCCGGTTTGATCAACGCCGTGCTGCGCCATCTGCCGGCAAAAGCGACCCTGCAATCGGAGCTGGCGGCATTGCCCGAGTCGGCGGCTCTGGCGTTGCAGACATCCCATCCCGACTGGATTATTGAGCGCTGGATTGACCATTACGGATTTGAAAATGCCCGTCAAATCGCGGATTTCAACAACAGTTGTCAACGCATCTATTTTCGGCATAATCCGCTGAAAATTTCCTGGGATGACCTGTCCAGACAGTTGGTGGCTCGGCAAATGGATGTGCAGGTAGAATCCGATTCACCACTCATCTTTTTTACCACCGACCGTCCCGGGGATCTGCTGCGCAGTGATATTTTCAAACAGGGCTATGTCTCAGTTCAGGATATCAGTCAGTCGTTGGCGGTTCGCCTGCTGGACCCTGCCGCGGGCGAAGTGATCCTGGATGTTTGCGCTGCGCCCGGCGGGAAGGCGATGATGATCGCGCAGCTGACCGGTCGTCAGATATCGCTGTTTGCCTATGATATCTCGCCGGGGAAAGTGGAACTGCTGAAAAATGAAGGCTTTCGTTTAGGGATTGATTTTGTAAATTACGGCATTGCCGATGCCCGGTCAGCCACCTATCCAGCGGCTGATAAAATTCTGGTGGATGTGCCCTGTAGCGGAACGGGTGTGATGGCACGCCGGGCGGATTTGCGCTGGAACAGAACCCCGGAAGACCTTGAAAATCTGTTGATTATCCAGAGAGGGATTTTAAAGAATATGGCTAGATTTGTGAAACCCGGTGGCGTTATAGTCTATAGTACCTGCTCCATCGAGCCCGAGGAAAATTGGCAGAACATCGCATGGTTTTTGGATAATGATAAACGTTTTTTCATTGAAGAGGCTGATCCCTTTGTTAAAAAAAAGTGGGTTGATACCGGCGGGGCAGTGCAGATATTGCCCCACATTCATGACGCCACCGGCGGATTCGCTGTCCGCCTGGTGAGACGCTAAACAGACGGAATGTTATCATGACAGTCAGAATACGTAACTGGATTCGATTTCTAACGGTTTTCGTGATTTTCACTGCCATTTTTATTCTGGTAATGGATAAAATTGTAATGCCGATTTATGTGGAGCATGGCAGGGAGTTTACCCTGGTGGATGTGTGCGGGCGATCGCTGGATGAGACGGCAATCATCCTGAACATGGTGGGTCTGAATTATGAAGTTATTGATACGACCGAGGATGACAAATATGCGCCTCAGACGGTCATTGATCAGCAACCGCCGCCGGGCACGCCGGTGAAAAAGGGGCGGGTTGTCCGCCTGATTATTACCGGAGGCGAACGCTTTTTCCCGATGCCGAATCTCGTTGGGAAGGTGCTGAAAGCCGCCAATCTGGAGCTCCAGCGCCTGCATCTGAAAGTCGCAGATATCAGTTATGAATTTTCTTCCGATAAACCCACTGGCGTGATAACCACCCAGTCAATCCCGCCCCGGCAGATGGTCTCCTCTGCTGACAGCGTCTCCCTGGTCATCAGCAAAGGACCACCGCCCCGGCAGCTGCAGGTGCCCGATCTGTTTGGATTGAATCTTGACGAAGCCAAACTGGTGATCAGGAATGCCGGTTTCAGAGTCGGCTCCATCCGTTACATTACCAACGATGATCTGGTGGCTTATACGGTTATCGGGCAGAAGCCTGAATTCGGAATTCTTTACGATAATCCGGTCGCTATTGATTTGGAAGTCACTATCGCCAGTCATACGGGAGAATGATATGGAAATCGTACCCTCATTATTATCGGCTGATTTTATCAGGTTGCAGGAAGAAATTCGTGCTGTTGAAGCCGCCGGTGCCAGACGCTTGCATCTGGATATTATGGATGGACATTTTGTTCCGAATATTACCATCGGTCCCTTTATCGTGGAAGCCATCCGAAAAATTACCCAGCTGCATCTGGAATCGCACCTGATGATCACGAATCCTGAAAAATTTATCGAGCCCTATATCAAAGCCGGCAGCGATACAGTCGGCATTCATGTCGAATCCAGTGGGGATGTGTTGCGGGATTTTGATACGATACGGCGCCTCGGCGCCAAACCCGGTTTGGTGATCAATCCGCCAACGCCTTTTGAAAAAATTGAAACCTATCTGGAATTTACAGAACATTTGCTGGTAATGACGGTTAATCCGGGGTTTGGAGGTCAGACAATGATCAAAGAGGCGTTTGCTAAGGTTCGGCTGGCTAAGCCCTATTCCCGAAAATACGGTTTTCCCATCGAAATTGACGGCGGTGTGAATATTGAGACGGTTGTTGATGCCAAACTGGCAGGTGTTGATTTAATTGTCGCCGGATCGGCTGTTTTTTCCGCTGGAAAGCCCTATGATAATTTCCTAGCCCTGACGGAGAAACTGCAAAGTGCCTGATATCCCAAGGTCCGAACTAGCCCGCAAAGCCATCCACTATTTTTCGGTATTGATTCCCTTAGTGTATTATTTTTTTCTGGGGAAAAATGAAGCCGTCATCATATTGGTGATTCTTTCAATCGGGATGCTAATAATTGAGGTTCTGCGGATCAAGATTCCCGCTTGCCGCAATCTTTATAATCGCTATTTCGGCGATATCACCCGACCTCACGAGCATGCCAATCATTTGACCGGGGCGACTTATTTAATGCTGGGCTCGCTGTTGGTGGTTTATCTGTTTCCCAAGGTTATTGCTGTCATTGCCATGCTGTTTATTTTGGTCGGCGACCCCACTGCCTGTCTGATCGGCATGGCTTTCGGCAAAATCCGGTTGTTCCGTTCGAAGACGTTGGAAGGAACGCTGGCGTTTATCGCGGCCAGCCTATTGGTGACCTGGTGGATTCCGGGCGTGGCGCTGCACGTCAAACTGATTGGCGCCGTTTTAGCCGGCGGGCTGGAGTTGATTACCGGGCGACTGGACGATAATCTGATCATCCCTACTATTTCTGCCCTGATCATGTTTATACTGATATAACGATTCATTCCCATGTCTTTTATCAATCCATTTTTTCTCTATCTGTTACCCCTGGCGGCGTTACCCCTGATTATCCATCTGATCGGTCGCCAGCGCTATACCAAACAGGAATTCAGCACATTACGGTTTCTGAAACAGCTGGAAATTGACCTGATTCGAAAGCTGAAAATCCGTCAAATCCTGCTGCTGATCCTGCGTATCCTTTTGATTTTAGTATTAATTCTCGTTTTTGCGCGCCCCTACCGCAGCGGTCGCTCGCCTGGCGTCTATGTCGGTAAAGGCGAGACTCTTTACCTTGTTGTGGACAATTCTCTGTCTATGCGGATTCAGGACCGGGGTCAGACCATGCTGGATGTCGTCAAAGCCGGTGTAATCACAGCCGCCGAGCAGATTGATTTTCCCATTCATGTCAAAGTAATCGAGACCACCCGGGCGCAGAGAGTTGTGGACGCCGGTTTAATCAGCAATTCCAACGGCATCAGGAAAATTTTAGCCAGTATCGAAATTTCCAACCGTCACGGAAAAATAGACCCCGCCCTGCAATCGGTACGAAATGATTTAAAGTCCCGGCAGGAACTGAATCCCGCCATCTGGATTCTCAGCGATTTTCAGGAGAACAATTTTCAATCGCATCAGCCGTTTGCTGAGTTAATTAATAAAACCAATTGCCGGGTGATATTTTTTCCTGCCGCAGGGAAGCGGGAAAATGTCGCCCTCACTTCGATTTCGCAACCCGGTCAGCTCTTCCGCCTGAATCAGCCGGCGCAGGTGCAGGCTAATTTGGCGAGCTGGCATTCGGCATCACTGGAGGTTCCGGTAGCCCTATTTCTGGATGACCAGAAACTGGGACAGGTTTTGACGACGCTGACGCCCTTTGGTGAATCTCAGGTACGGTTTGAATTTTTACCTGCGTCTCCCGGATTTCTGCGTGCCCGGTTGGAAATTGCCGATGACCGTCTGATACTTGACAACAGGCGCTATTTTTCCGTGAATATTCCCGATCAGATTCGGGTTTTGATTGTGTCCCGGGACCCCACAGACAGTCGCTTCATCAAGCGGGCGCTGGAAGCCGAGGGATCCGCTGTTGTCAGAATCAAGCTGGCATCGGTCGGTCTGTTTCTGACGGAGGATTTAAGCCGGTTTGATGTTCTGATTTTTTCCAATGTGGACCGCATTCCGGAAAACGGTCGCCGGAAGCTGGATTATTATTTCGGGATGGAACGCAGGGTGCTGATTTTTCCGGGAGAGGATTGCCGACCGGAGACCTTTAATGCGCTGTGGGCTGATGGCTACGGATTTCCCCGCTGGCGCACGACGCAAAGGGCGGCAGCGGACCAGTTTTTAAAATTTGGAAATGCTGATATGAATCATCCGGTTTTCTCCCGGCTTTTACGCCACCAGGAGGATTTTGAATATTCACCGGAATTTTTCACGGTTCCTGGTTTCAGCCTCAGAAAGAATCACAATGTATTGGCGACCTTTGAAGATAATACCCCTTTTATCGTCGAAGTTCTGTCTGAAGGTAACCGGGGAATTCTGATTGCCGCCGCACCGACAGCTAACTGGAGCAACTTGCAGCTAACCGGCTTCTTTCCGGCGCTTATGAACCGTTTGGTTTACTATCTTGCCCTGCCGGATGTCGCCGGCGCGAACAATGAATGCGGTGATACCCTGTATATTTCGCCGTCGCAGTTGAGTATCCGGGAAGATATGGTCGTTCACACTCCCGATAAAAGGCAGCTGAAACTGGCGCTGGGATTGGATGATCCCATTCTGTTTGACGATACGGAGGAACCGGGTTTTTACAAAATATTTTCCAAAGGTCGCCAGATAACGCAATATGTGGTTAACATACCGGAGGCGGAAACAACCGCCGGTTTTTTGGGTGATTCAGATTTTAAAAATTATTTGAAAAAGCACCCCGGAAAATTGAATGTCGTTTTCAGTGATGCAGAAAATGGTTTAAATCCTCTGGAACACAGCCGGGAGTACAGCGACTGGTTGATCTGGATGGTCCTGATTCTGGCGTTGGCGGAGACCTATATCGGGCGAATCAATCGTAAAACCAGAGAGAAATTGAAAAGTGGCTGAACGGGTCTTATTGGTTGGTGTCATTCTGCCGTCGCAACAGCGGGAAACCGTAGAGGAGCATCTGGCGGAATTGAGTGAGCTCGTTCGTACACTGGGCTTTGAAGTGGCGGACTATTATCTGGTCAACCGGAAGCAGATTTCTGCGGCGATGTATATTGGTAAGGGGAAGGTTGAGGAGCTTAAGAATCTGCTCCCGGAGCTGGCGGTTGACGAAGTCATTTTTGACGACGATCTGTCGCCAACCCAATTGCGCAATTTAGAGCAGATATTGAACGTTGAGATTCGTGATCGCAGCAGTGTCATTCTGGAGATTTTTGCGAATCACGCCCGGACGAAAGAGGCGAAGACCCAGGTGGAACTGGCGTCCCTGGAGTATCTTCTGCCCCGCCTGACCCGGCGCTGGACCCATCTGGAGCGACAAATCGGTGGTACCCGCATGCGCAGTGGTGCCGGGGAAACTCAGATTGAGGTGGACCGCCGTCTGATCCGGTCCCGGATTGCAAGATTGAAAAAAGACCTGCAGCGGATTGACCGGGAGCGGGAAACTCAGCGCAAAGGTCGCGACAGCCTGTATCGGGTTGCTCTGGTGGGCTATACCAACGCCGGCAAATCAACCATCATGAACCTCCTGACGGATGCAGCGGTGCCGGTGGAAGATAAACTGTTTGCCACACTTGACACGACCATCCGGCAGTGGAAGATTGACAAATATCACAGCGTCCTGCTGAGTGATACGGTGGGCTTTATTCGTAAACTGCCGCCGAACCTGGTGGCTTCCTTTCGGAGCACCCTGCAGGAAGCGGGTGAGGCGGATTTGATTCTGAAGGTCATTGATATCAGCAATTCTGCCTGTCTGGAACACTTGAACACCGTAAATGAAATTCTGATTGAGCTAGGGCTGTTTACCATTCCGTCGCTGACCATTTTTAATAAAATAGATTGTATGGATCGGGACCTTCTCGGTATGGTTAAAAGAGACCATCCGGATGCAATCTATATTTCGGCATTGAAGCAGCTGAAGATTGGCGATCTGCGTCGGCATATTCAGACGAAACTGCGGGCGGAGGAATTGTCCTTCCATATTGAACTGCCGCTGGAAAATGTCCGCGCCATTGCGCTGGTGCGGGATCACTGTATGATAACCGGGCAGACCTTTACCGATAACCGGGTTCACTTGCGGTGTATCTGTTATAAACGGGTCTGGCAGTGGCTGCGCCAGTGGCTCGTGTCGGAAGTCGAAGTTGTTATTGATTAAGAGAAAAACCGATTGAATCTTGACATTCCTTTATCCAGCCTGTATTTTGATAGTGTTGGGAGGTAGATAGAATGAGGCAAAAAATACGCCAACCCTCAGTTGCGGGGCAATTTTACGCCGGTGACAAACAGCTTTTAAAGGCGGAAATTGACGAGTATTTGAACGATGTATCCGATCCCGGGTTGCATCCGAAACAGGTCTTCGGATTGATCTCGCCGCATGCTGGCTATCCCTGTTCGGCGCCGACGGCAGCTTATGGCTATCGGTTACTGCAGCGTTTTACTTTCAAACGGGCAGTCGTAATCGCACCCAGCCATAGCGACTATTTCGACGGGCTGTCGGTTTATGACGGCGACGGCTACGCAACACCTTTGGGAATTGTGCCAGTGGACCGGGCGTTGTGTGACCAGCTCACGGCAGCGGGTCTGCTGGTTCGATCTTCCGAGGTCGGGCATCTCCGGGAGCATGCGCTGGAGGTGCAGCTGCCCTTTTTACAAATCATTTATCCTGCTGGAATTGACCTGATTCCGGTGACGGTGGGAGTGACAGCGGCGGGTGAGCTGCAGGAATTTGCGGAGTTACTGGCACAGTTGCTGAATCCCGCCGATACGGTGATTATCGCCAGTTCGGATTTATCCCACTATTATCCCGAGGCATTTGCCCACCAGAGGGACCGGCATTTGACCGACTTGCTTGAAAAATTCGATCTTGCGGCGCTGGCGACGGGGTTTGATGATCAGAGCCTGGAAGCCTGTGGGCTTGGACCGATTCTGATCCTGATGTATTATGCCTACAAACTGGGTGCCGCCCAATGTCGGATTCTGGATTATCGTACCAGCGGTGATACCTGCGGCGACAAACTGCAGGTCGTGGGGTATACCTCGGCAGTGGTATACCGATGAGGACTAAAAGCGATTCCTTTGCGCTGATCGGCGCCAGCCGTACCGGTCTTGCCCTGGCAAGTCATTTGGAGAAATCCGGTTTTCTGCCGGCTTATTTGTGGAATCGCAGTGGGGCAAAGTTCACTGCGGTGTGTGAATTTGTCAATTTTCAGCGAGTCTCAACGAATTTAGAAGAAATACCGCAAAATATTGACTGGATCATCATCGCCGTTGCCGATGATGCGATTTGCCAGCTTGCCGGACAGATTGCTAGCCTGATGCCTGTCGGAAGAGGTATCAGGGTGTTTCATCTTTCCGGTGCCCGGGACTCCAGCCTGCTTGATGATTTAGAGAGATGTCACTTTCGGACCGGCTCTTTGCACCCGCTCATTAGTGTGCCCGATATCAGCACTGGTATCCGGATGATGGAAGGTGCCATTTTCAGTTGTGAGGGAGCTATTGCCGCCGAGCTGCAGAGGTTAGTCGAGCGAATCGGCGGAACGGGGATTCGATTACAGGCGGAAGAGAAAAGCCTGGTACACCTCTGTGCGGTATTTGTCAATAATTTCCAGACGGTGACCATTCAGGCGATTAAAAAATTGCTGAACAGCCGTGGTATTTCCCATAAGGTAGCCGTGGCGCTATTGGAAACCTTATCTCGTCAGGCGGTTGATTATGCCTGGAGAAAGCCGTTAGCCGAATCACTGACCGGTCCGATTGCGCGGGGAGATCGGGAAACGATTGATAACCACTTAAACCAGCTGGATAAATTCCCCGATTTAAAACAATTGTATCAGCAATATGTGAATTTGGCGGAAAGTCTATTAAAAGCAGAAACGGAATCGTCATGAAGAAAGTTTTTTATTTCGGGTTGATTTTGCTCTGGGCGGGCACGATTCAGGCTCAGGAACGCAAGCTGTTCTGGGACGGTTATGACTGGCGCAAAATTGATCAGATTTGTCAGGAGTATCCGGAATACAAATACTGGATTAAAAGTGCCTATCTCAGCGGATTATTCGACAGTAAACTATTTTACCAATTAAAATTCAGAGACGTTGATTTGGCAGGCGCGGATTCGGTCTTTCGCGATTTATTGGTGCCGGACAATCTGCGCTCACTGATCGCCGGGCTGGATCATTTTTATGAGGATAATACGATCCGCTATATTCCGATCCCCAGTGCTTTGATTGCCACGCTTATGATGCAGCAGCACTATCCGCAGGCGGAGATTGACCGTTATCTATGGCAGGCACGTGATTGGATTAATGAATTGATGGGGCGGGTAATCGGCGACTGATCAGTTGTCTTTGAGAATAATTTCACCACAGTTGGGGCAGACCATATAGATATTCTGCTCACCGAAGAAGCGCAAATGGGTGATCCGGTATTGGGCGTTGCCGGACATGTTCGGTCGCTGGGTCATGACCACGCTGCGGGATTTGGATTCTCCCGGACGGAGGGGGACATCATGAATCATCTGGACCTGAACCCGTTTCTTTTCGGTAATCCGGTGAGAATTGTCATAAAGGTCCAGGTAGCCGGCGACTTCGCTGATTTCACGGCTGGATGAATTATAGATTTTAATGGTCACCCGAATCATATTATTGCCTGTTTGCTGAATAATGAGGTCGCTGACTTCAACTGTCTCCTGCGCCGCGGCGCCAATCAGGAGCAGGAAAATGCCGGGGAGAATTGAATATTTTTTCATATCAGCCTCAATGGTTGCTAAAAATATATGTTAAAAAGGTTTAATATGCAAGTAGAGGCTTTTGCTTGATTGCAATTCCTTTCGTGACTAACTTTCGACAGCAATTTTTTAGGCGGAATAGGAGCTCTCGAATGATTGAAAAAGCCTTTGAATTTTTACAGTCCCGGGAGTCTGTGACGCTCTCACCGACAGCGCTCGCCAAGATTGATAAAGCCCGCCGGCTGGTGTTGGATTTTATCGGGCAGGGCAAGACGATTTACGGGATCAACACGGGATTCGGCAAATTGGCTGCGGTTAAAATCGAGCCCCACGAACTGGCGGAGCTGCAGGTGAATTTACTGTATAGCCATGCCTGCGCCGTGGGCGAACCGATCAATTCCGATATTGTCGCCCTGATGATGTGGCTGAAAATCCAGAATTTATCGCAGGGTTACAGTGGTTGTTCGCGGGCAGTTATTGAAACGCTGGTAGAACTGCTGAATAAAAAAATCTATCCTGTCGTACCGCGCCGCGGTTCCGTCGGTGCCAGTGGCGATCTGGCGCCGCTGGCGCATATGTGTCTGCCGCTGATCGGCGAAGGCGAAGTGTATTATCAGGGGAAAATTGTACCAGTGCAAGAGCTGGTGGAAAAAAAGGTTTATCAGCCCATCAGTCTGGGTCCGAAAGATGGCTTGTCGCTGATTAACGGGACTCAGTATTCCACCGCCCTGCTTCTTTACACTCTCTACCATATCAGACAAATATTTACCTTGGCGGAACTGGCGGCAGCCATGAGTGTGGAGGCGGCTCTGGCGACGGATACACCGTTTCGCAGCGAGATTCAGGATATCCGGCGGCAAAAGGGGCAGCAGATCGTGGCACAGCACATGCGGCGGTTTCTGAAGAATAGTGAAATTGTCCAGTCGCATGTCAACTGTAACAAAGTACAGGATCCTTATAGTTTTCGCTGTATCCCACAGGTGCTGGGTTCGGTCCTGGATACGATTTGGTTCGTCGAAGATATCGTGGAGCGTGAAATTCAGGCGGTGACGGACAATCCGCTGGTTTTTCCCGATCAGGGCGAGATATTATCCGGCGGCAATTTCCATGCGGAACCGCTAGCGCTGGCAGCTGATTATCTGACAATCGCCCTGACGGAATTGGGTAATATCAGCGAACGGCGGATATCCATTTTGTCCGATACCACCATGAGTGGTCTGCCCGCTTTTTTGGTGGATACCGGCGGTGTAAATTCGGGCTTTATGATCGCCCATGTAACGGTGGCGGCGCTCTGTGCGGAGAACCGGACGCTTTCGCATCCGGCAGCGGTGGAGTCAATTCCCACCTCAGCCAATCAGGAGGACCATGTCAGTATGGCGCCCAATGCCGGACTGAAACTGCTGCAGGTTCTGGAAAATATACGCCAGATCATCTGGATCGAATTTCTATCGGCAGCGCAGGGAATTGACTACCGTAAAAATTTAGCCAGCGGCGACGGGACCAAAATCGCCTACCGGAAAGTGCGCTCCCTGGTGAAACATCTTTCCAAAGACCGCCTGCTAATCGAGGATTTACGGAAAATTGACGATTTTTATAATGATGCAGAATTTCTGCGCAAGATATATTCATTGCTTAATTAACAGAAGGTCGTATTATGAAAGATAAAATTAGCCGTGACGGATTGACATTTGATGACGTGCTCCTGATTCCGGCGGAGTCCGACATTCTACCGAAGCAGGTTTCACTCAGGGCAGAACTGACGAATAATATTCATTTGAATGTTCCACTGGTCAGCGCTGCTATGGATACGGTCACCGAGGGCGACATGGCAATTGCCATTGCCCGGGAAGGGGGGATCGGGATTCTGCATAAAAATATGACGATTGACGAGCAGGTTGCAGAGGTGGACCGTGTCAAGCGTTCCGAAAGCGGGATGATTGTCAACCCAATTACCCTCTCTTCCACCAATACGCTGCGGGAGGCGCTGGATATCATGGCAAAGTATTCCATCTCGGGCATTCCGGTGGTGGATAACGGTCAATTGACCGGCATTCTGACCAACCGGGATATCCGGTTTGAGACGAATCTCGACCAGCTCATTTCGGAACGGATGACCAGTAAAAACCTGGTGACGACACCGGTGGGTACCACGCTGGAGCAGGCTGAAGAGATTTTACAGCGGCATCGCATTGAAAAGTTACTGGTGGTGGATAACGAAGGTCATTTGAAGGGGTTGATTACGGTAAAGGATATTTTGAAGAAGAAAAAATTTCCCTACGCCGTAAAAGACAGCTATGGACGTTTACGGGTCGGGGCTGCCGTCGGTGTCTCCGGTGATTATCTGGAACGCACCGAACGACTGGTAGCCGCCGATATAGACGTTCTTGTTATTGATACGGCGCATGGTCACAATGCCGATGTCATCAAGGCGGTTATTCGGATCAAAAAGCAGTTTCCGGGGGTGGATGTTATTGCCGGCAATGTCGCCACAAAAGAGGCGACTCAGGCACTGATTGACGCCGGCGCCGATGCCGTCAAGGTGGGAATTGGTCCCGGAGCGATCTGTACCACCCGGGTAATCGCCGGGGTCGGAGTGCCGCAGTTAACCGCGGTGCTGGATTGTTATGAAATTTCATACAAGGCGGGAATACCCATTATTGCTGATGGAGGTATTCGTTACTCCGGCGATATCGCCAAAGCGCTGGGTGGCGGTGCCAGTACGGTAATGCTGGGCTCGCTGCTGGCTGGTATGGACGAAAGTCCCGGTGAGACCGTCCTGTATGAAGGTCGGGTTTATAAGACCTACCGCGGGATGGGCTCGATTGCGGCGATGGCGCGGGGGAGCAAAGACCGCTATTTTCAGGATTCCGCCGAGACGAAGAAACTGGTGCCGGAGGGCATCGAGGGCATTGTGCCGTACAAAGGCGCGCTCCAGGATACGGTTCATCAGCTGATGGGTGGTTTACGAGCCGCCATGGGCTATTGTGGTGCCAAAACGATTGCTGAACTCCATCAGAAAGCAAAATTTATCCGCATCAGCTCCGCCGCAATCCAGGAGAGCCATCCGCATAATATTAAAATCAGCAAAGAGGCTCCGAACTATCGGACGGATATTTAATAATTGAATAAATGTTGGTTAGGAAAGTTTCGCAATATGAGCGGCGAGGCGGGATTTTTTATTGGCGGCGTTGTTTTTATGAATTATGCCTTTCCCGGCAATAGAATCAATGATAGAGACGGTTTCCCGGTAAAGCGGTTCCGCTTCCGTCTTGGTAGGGGCGGTTTTGACTTTTTTTATCATGGTTTTCATTAATGTCTTGTAATGTTTATTGCGCAGCCGGGCTTTTTCCGCCTGACGAATCCGTTTTTGAACCGAAAGATTCTTGCTCATTCAACTCCTTTCAAAATTTTAAAACAATTGTCTAATTTATTTATATCAATCCTGAATATCAAAGGAAAAATCAAATCTCATGCTGATTTTTATTGCTAAACTGTTTTTAAGTATTCTGAGCATTCTGCTTGGAATCATCATCCTGTTGCTGCTGATTCCGGTAGGTTTCCGGTTTCAAGGGGATTTCAGTGAAGAAGAAAAAAATTTTACTGTGACAGTTGCGCTCTTCTACGGTGTGATTCGGCTGTTTATGGACTTCGACTTTCATGTTCTCCGTTTACAGCTGGTTTTTGCGTATGTTCGCCTGACGGTATATCATAAAGCGCCGGGCGATTTGGGATCAAGAAAGTCAAAGCGGAAGGTCAAAACAGATTCAGAAAAGAGCGAGAAACCGCAGAAAGCCGGATTACATGCGACGGATTGGGTGTATCTTGCCCGGCGGCTGCTGCCCAGATTGCTGAAACCCATCCGTTTCAAAACTTTGCAGGGTGATCTCAGTCTTGGTTTTTCAAACCCGGCAACTACAGGCATGGTTTACGGTATTTATTCCATGTTGAAGTACCGGTTTCGCAATTGGGAAAAGATTACCCTGCGGGCGAATTTTGTTCAGCCGGGAATACGGGGAGAAATTTTATCCGCCGGTGTAATTTATTTGCACCAATATATTTCAATCCTTATTTTTAGCTATAAACAGTACAGGAGACTTCTGCGAAATAGAAAGGACGGTAAATAATGGTTGAAAATCTCTTGGATACCCTTTTGGGGAAATTGAAAAACCTGGTAGATTCCGAGACGGTTGTTGGCAAGCCGATAGTTGCCGGTAAGGCGACGGTGATTCCGGTAACGAAGATATCATTCGGATTCGGCGTCGGTGGCGGGAGGACCAAAGCAGACAGCGAGTCGGGCACGGGAAGCGGCGGCGGTGCGATTATTGAGCCGGTGGCGATTATTATGATTGAAGATGATGCCGTTCGGGTTCACAGTCTAAAGGATCACGGCATTGCTAAAGTGATTGAGATGGTTCCGGGAATGATTAAAAATTTCGGAAAGTCCAGAGGGTCCGGAAAAGGCAAGGGCAAAGAATAAAGCATTGAAATTGGCAATTAAACTTTTTCTTGTATTTTATTGAGTCTACACCTATTTTTCAGCGAGGATTAGATAAACATGGATATGAACGACAACGTACTGAAATCTATACCGCTGTTTGCCGATTTGAGGGATGAAATTCTGGAAAAGATTTTCAACCTGATGCAAAAGCGGGTCTATAAGCGCCATAATATGATCCTGATGGAAGAGGATATCGGCGATTCGCTCTTCATCCTGAATAAGGGCAGCGTCAAAATAACCCGTTTGAGCGACGATGGACGGGAAGTTATTCTGTCCATCCTGGGTGAGGGGGATTTTTTCGGCGAGATGTCCATCTTTGATGGTGAGAGCCGCTCTGCCAATGTGATTGCACTGGAAGATTCCGAAGTGTTTATTCTGAAGCGCGGCGATTTTCTGGACCTGCTTGAAAAACATCCCCAAATTGCGATTACACTTCTGCAGGAAATGGCGATTCGCCTGCGACGCTCAGACCAGCAGATTGAAGGATTGTCACTCAGCGATGCCGAGAGTCGGATTGCCATGAGTATTATTCGGTTTGCCGAGGATTTGGGTGTGATCCGGCAGGGGCAGGTGATTATCGAAAAGCTGCCCTTCCAGCAGGATATCGCCAATATGGCTGGAACGTCCCGGGAAACGGTTTCCAGGATGTTGAAAATGCTGGAACTGAAAGGTTGGATTGAACGGCAGGGGCGCCGGATGGTGATCACCCGCTATGACGATTTCGTCAAGGAGTTTGGATAAAATTTTCCGTTTGAAAAAATGGGAGGGGCTGTCCGGTACAGCCCTTTTTTATTGATAAAAGACTTGTTGGCAAACGGTGGTCAGAACCGTTTAGAACATTTGTCAATCGTAAAGTAGTTACCTAAATTGGGTAAAAGGGCGGAATCCTTTCATTAGCAGGACTTCCCCCAAAAATTAATATAATTTGCTGTTAAGTAATTAATAAATAAGGACATAATACAATTAGTAAGTGGAAATGTTAGATTTTAGGAAAAAATTGGGGGTACTTTATAAGAGTTT
>DSAS01000024.1 GCA_011046365.1 Fidelibacterota bacterium | reverse complement strand
GGATTATCCTTTTCGTTGTGTTAATATACTGAATCAAAATATAGTCATTATTATTGGTACTTGAAACAGCAAAAAAATAAAATTGTTCCCGGTATTCAAAAATATGGCTATTGACATCTCAGTTACATTTTAGTAGTTTAATTCAATTAGAATCGGAGAGAAACTATTGAAACAGGCGTTGTGGTGGAAGTCAATAAATCATCAGGTTCAGTGTGAACTCTGTCCACATCGGTGCAAACTGGCGGAGAGTCAGTTCGGTCTGTGTAACGTCAGACAGAATCGGGGTGGTCAACTCTTCACGAGCGCCTATGGGAGCCCCGTCGCTGTGCAAATGGATCCGATTGAAAAAAAGCCGCTGTACCATTTTTATCCCGGTTCGGATATTCTCTCCGTCGGAACGATCGGATGTAACCTGTTTTGTGAGTTTTGTCAGAATTGGGACATCGCCCGGGCTAAACCGGGAGAGATCAGGAGCCAGACAGTCAGCCCGGGAAAGATAGTCACGGCTGCCGTTAATTATAATGCGATGGGAATTGCCTTTACCTACAATGAACCGACCATATTCGGTGAATATGTCATTGATATCGCCCGGTTAGCCCATGAATCTGCATTAAAAACGGTCATGGTCACTAACGGATATATCACCCCGCAGGCTATCGCCGATATCTATCCCCATATTGATGCCGCCAATATTGATCTGAAATCCTTTTCAGCGGATTTCTATCGGCGCTATTGTAAGGGAGACCTTCAGGCGGTGCTAGAGGCAATCATTGCCATTAAAAATCAGGGAACATTTCTGGAACTGACGACTTTGATTATCCCGGGTGTTAATGATAATGAGACTGAAACTCTAAATATGATCCACTGGATTTTAAAAAATTTGGGCGCCGATACACCACTGCATTTTTCAGCCTTTCATCCCAGTTATAAAATGACCTATCTGGATCGCACGCCGAAAATTACCCTGGATCGGGTCAGAAATATTGCCCTTGATAATGGTATACACTATGTATATGAAGGCAACGTCATGACCGCTGATGAAAGCAATACATATTGTCGTTCCTGTGGACGGCTCTTAATCCGCCGGGAGGGCTATCAGGTAGAGTTAATGAACCTCCGGGGGAATGTCTGTGTCTGTGGTGCCCGGAATGCCATTATATTGGCATGAAATATTTTGGAAATTATACAATAGAGGAGGAAAGATGCTGACCCGGTTAAGTGTTGAAGTTGATCGCAACGAATTGCTGGAATTCAAGGAGGTCCTTCAAAAATTGACCTCCAGCCAGCCGAGCGTGGAGATTAAGCTTAATCCTACGATTCGGGGTATCTGCCGTTTGATTCTGAAGGATATTGATAAATGGGAAACATTTAAAAGCGACAAATGGTAAAAAGCCTGTCAAAAAACATTGATAATTAAAATGAGTTTTGTAAATTCGATAATGGTATTTTTATGAGGAAATAGTGGAATGGCTGACGATCTGAAAATTGATTTTGGCAGCACTGAAAGTTGCAACGCCTATCTGATGTCGAAATTTGATGATCTTTTGACCGGTATCAACAATTTATATGGAAAAGCGTTAATGGATGAGCTGATTTTGCGTTTGGAAAAGACGATTGCTCAATTCCACAAGGACCTCAAGACTTTGATTGCTGAAATTCAAAGTCCGGAGGCTAAACAATCTATGCGCTCGGCTAATTCCGTTACGCCTGAGCCTGCGCAAGAGGAGACTCATCAAGATCAATAGCATGCACCCTTTGATTCAAATTAATTAAAATATAGGAAATTATCGAATTGTAAATATGGGAGTAGTTAATGAAAGAACTGATTAAGACTATTGTTTTGGTTCTGCTTGTGGTTGTTGCCGTCTATTTCACCTTTGTTGTCAACAAAGTTAATGACCGGATGGATCAGCTGAATATTGCCGACTCACTGCATGTGCTGAATATTGAACGCTTCGATCATACTGTTCACGATCTGGAACTGCGTTTTCAGGGACGTGGCAAGCATATTCAGCAGTTTCAAGCCCGGCAGGATGATTTTGATAATAGGTTAGATGCAACCGTTCGCAGGTTCGATGTAAAAGTTGATTCACTGGGTCTCCTGATCCGGGAACTCCGGACGAATACAGAGGCAGAGATGGCTCTTTTGAAACGTGATCTTGACGGAGTGACCGAGAGACTCAGTCAATTTCAGCGTCAGACCAATCGTACTCTCACAGATCTTCAGACAGCTGCCAGTCGCATAAATCGCGAATTGAGCGATCTTGAGAAACGGGTTAAAGTTCTGGAGACTCCGCCAAAAGAAACCAAGAAAAGATAATGATTGGCATACCAATATAGAGCATCTGGCAGATTAAATTCGTGTCGGGTGCTTTCATCTTTGGAGGCAATGGGATGAAGCGTTTAACAATCTTACTTATCGGCAGTATTTATCTCCTGAATTGCGGTGGTGGCAAAGAGGCGGTTTCCGACATTTCAGCCCGGGAAGATATCATTGCACGGTCAATCATTCAGCAACAAGGTGAGCGTCCGGATATCAATCCCGAAACGCTCAATCCCAAAGTACCCCCGCAAAAAATTATCTCATCATCTCAGAAAACACCCGTCGTTGCAGTGGCAAAACCAAAAGAGGTTCAGCCGGAGGCTGCGCCGAGCGCTCAAACCAAGCCACCAGTAAAAGCCGATACCGTAGCGACAGTTACGGAGACAGTCAAAAAAACTGAACCGGCTGATATGATACGTACCGCCATTCAGGACACCGTCAAAGCTGCCGAAGAAGCGGCTGTTGTAACGGTGGTCGAGGAACCGGCGACTTTGCAAACCGGGGCACCATCTGGGGATTTTCTGCTCCAGAAACTGACCTTTGATGATATCTATTTTGAAGAAAAATCTGCCATGCCCAGTACAACTTTCAATTCTAACTATTATGTGACCATCGGCAAGATTGTTAAAGCGCTGCGTAGCGATCCGGAAGTCAAGGTACGGATTTCCGGTCATACTGATTACGAGGGAAATGAACAGCTAAATTACGAATTGTCGGAACAGAGGGCGACGACTTTCGCCAAAATTTTAGTAGACCTTTTCCCTGCCGAGATGCAGGCTGACATTGCGCAGCGAATCGAAATTATTCCCGAAGGCGCCAATGAACTCCTGGTTGAGAGCCGCAACAAGGCACGGCGGACATTAAACCGGCGGGTCTCGTTTGAACTGTTCTACGGTGACCTTCAAAACAATCCCTATGCGGTTTATATGAGCGCACCCCCGAAAAGAACGACTGCTTCTGCAGTGCCCTCCCTGCGAGCCAGTCAAGCCGCGACCTCTATTCAACAGAAGCTTTATGACAAAGCGATGATGCTATTTAACCAGAAACGTTATAATGAAGCGATTGATATCTTTGAGGAAATTCTCGTTATTGATCCTTCCCATTCGCTGGTTGATAATGCCCATTTCTGGATTGGTGAAGCCTATTACTATCAGGGGCGTTATTCCGAAGCCCTGAATGAGTACCATAAGGTGTTCGGCGCCGGGAATGCGAACAAAGAGGCGGCTGCCCAAATGCGGCTTGGCTACTGTTATTTCCGCCTGAACAAACTGGATCAGGCTGTCATCGAATTCCGAAAGGTGATTGAAAATTATCCGAACGCATCGGAAGAAATCCGCCGCTCCAACCTGGTTTTATCAAAAATCAGAAATTATTAATCCAAACGACATACCGGCAGCTTAAGGTACTTAAATATTTGAAATCTGCCGATTTTTAATATATTGGTACTATGGGAATACAAAAACAAAATAAATTACGAGTGCCGAGGGGGGGAATCGAACCCCCATGGTTCCAAGAACCGGCGGATTTTGAGTCCGCTGCGTCTACCAGTTTCACCACCTCGGCAAAAAGCAGGCTAAAATTAACAGTTCCATCTTGAAAAACAAAAATAAATATAGGGAAGAGGATGATGGTAAAAAATAGGTATGATACAATCTCGGAAATGTTTATTTCCGTCACCAATAGGTATGCAAATAAAGTCGCCTATGGATATAAGGATGGAAATGACTGGAAGACTCTAACGTTTGCGGAAGCCCGGTCTCAGGTTGAAAAAATGACCGGTGGCTTGAAATCTCTGGGAATTAAAGCCGGTGACCACGTTGGAATTGTCGCAAACAACAGTCACCTGTGGGCTATGTCCGATTATGCCACGATCTGCGCCCGGGCTGCCGTTGTGACTATTTACCCGATGTTAACAACGAAACAGGTCAAGTGGATTGCGCAACATGCCGAATGCCGGTTCGTTTTTGCCGGAGACCGGGAACAGACCGAAAAGGTGCTCTCATTCCTCCATGAGGCGCAGAAAATCGAAAAAGTCATCGTGCTGGATAACAGCGTCTTTGATGATGAAAATGTGATTACCCTGAATGAACTGCTTGAAATGGGGACGCAGTACAATGCCGAACACCCTGATGAATTCGAGAAAGACGCCATGTCCATTCATAAAGAAGATGTGCTGACGTTGATCTATACATCAGGCACAACCGGCGAACCCAAGGGGGTCATGCTGACTCATGGTAATCTCGTTTCCAACATCGTAGCCAGTCTGAATGTCATTACCGCCGATGAGAAAGACACCTTTCTTTCGTTTCTTCCATTGAGTCACAGCTTTGAGCGGATGGCTGGTCATTTTCTGGCGACTTCCGTGGGTGCGGCGATCTATTATGCAGAAAGTATCAATACAGTGGCGGATAATATGCAGGAAGTGCATCCCACCTTGATGACCGCCGTTCCCCGGTTTTATGAAAAAGTGTACGGGAAAGTGATTGACAGTATTGCCGCCGGATCGGCAGTTAAACAGAAAATATTCTGGTGGGCAATTAATAACGGGCGCAAAACCGTGCATAAAAAGTTAGCCGGCAAAGCAATCGGTCCGCTTCTGGGAAGCAAACTGAAGTTAGCCCATAAACTGGTCTTTCATAAATTACATGAGCGGATCGGTGGCAACCTGAGATTCTTCGTTTCCGGTGGAGCGCCGCTCTCCAAAGAGGTAGGAGAATTTTTCAGTGCTGCCGGAATTACGATCCTGGAAGGATATGGGTTGTCGGAAACGTCACCGGTGATTTCAGTAAATCCCCTCGAAAAGCCCAAAATCGGAACGGTGGGACCGCCGATACCCGGCGTCGAAGTCAGGATTGCCGAAGATGGTGAAATCCTGACCCGCGGTCCGCATGTCATGAAAGGCTACTTTAAAAATGACGATGCGACAGCCGAAGTTCTCGATAAAGACGGCTGGTTTTATACCGGTGACATCGGACTACTCGATGAAGACGGCTACCTGGTCATTATCGATCGCAAGAAAAACCTGATAGTTACGTCCGGTGGCAAAAATGTGGCACCACAGCCGATGGAAAATACACTGGTGACCTCCAAATGGATTGAGCAGATTCTGGTGCTGGGCGATAAGCAGAAATTCGTCTCGGCACTGATTGTGCCGTCTTTTCCCAATCTGGAAGCCTGGGCAGAAGAGCAAAGACTCCAGTTTGAAAACCGCGAAGAACTGATAAAATTGCCAGAGGTAAAACAATTATATGATCGGGTGATTGAAGAGTCCATGGAAGGCTTTGCCCAGTTTGAAAAAATCAAGAAATACATCTTATTACCCCATGAATTCACAATTGAGAGCGGCGAGCTGACGCCTTCCCTAAAAATCCGCCGCAATATTGTCGTTCAGCGGTATCGTGATATCATCGAAAAATTATATTCCGAGGTTGATGAACAGTGAAAAGCAGTTATAAGGAATCGGGTGTTGACATTCAGGCGGGTCGGGATGCCGTGACGAGTATCAAAGAGCTGGTCAAACAGACTTACGATGCCAATGTCCTGACCGATGTTGGCTCTTTTGGGGGTTGTTATGAATTACCGGTGTCGCAATATCAACAGCCGGTTCTGGTAGCCAGCACCGACGGCGTCGGCACCAAATTGATGATCGCCAACCTGATGGAGCGCTACGATTCGGTTGGTCAGTGTCTCGTAAATCACTGCGTCAATGACATTTTAACAGCGGGGGCAAAGCCGCTTTTCTTTCTGGACTATATCGGTCTGGGGAAAATGGAGCCGCCGAAAGTTGCGCAGATCGTAGCGGGACTGGCAAAAGCCTGCCGGGAAAACCACTGCACCCTGATCGGCGGCGAAATGGCGGAAATGCCGGGAATCTACCGGGAAAAGGATTTTGATCTGGTGGGAACGATTACCGGTGTTGTGGAAAAAAAGCAGCTTCTTCCGCGCAATATTCAACGCGGTGATCTGTTAATCGGCTTGACCTCCAGCGGTTTGCATACGAACGGCTATTCGCTGGCGCGCGCTGTACTGTTGAAAAAACATAAGGTGACCGATTTTGTTGAGGAGTTAAATGACATTCTGGGCGATGTATTACTGCGTGTACATCGCTCTTACTATCCGATTGTCGAAGAACTTCTGACCGAGCGTGACCTGCACGGGATCAGCCATATCACTGGAGGAGGAATTGAAGGAAATACCGTCCGGATCATCCCCGCAGGTCTGCAGCTGTCCATTGACTGGGACGCCTGGGACTGGCTGCCGATTTTTAAATATATTCAGCAACTGGGCAACGTTGCTACAGAGGAGATGCGCGAGGTCTTCAATCTGGGGATTGGTCTGATCTTGATAGTGGCTGCCACCGCCCGGGAAAAATTCAGCGCCGCACTCAGAGAAAAGGGTGAAAACCCGGTAATCCTCGGTCGGATTGCTTAAACAGAATATTCGCAGAAAATGAGTTTTCAGCACAAACTGGCAAAAGTCGCGGTTTTGGGTGCGGGCAGCTGGGGTACCACGATTGCGATTCACCTGCATAATTTAAACCACCCGGTGGCAATCTGGGAGTATTACCCCGAAAATGTCGCCCTGCTAAGTAAAACCAGGCGGAATCCGCTGCTGGAAGGCATCCCGATTCCCGCCGGCATTCAGATTTCCAATGATCTCGAAAAAACCGTGGTGGATTCGGCTTTCATTGTCATCGCCGTGCCGTCGCATACCATGCGTAAGCTGCTCCTGAATCTGAGTGGTCTGGTTGCTGAGAATGCATTCATTGTCAATCTTTCCAAGGGCATCGAACAGGACAGCCTGTTCCGGATGAGTGAGCTCATCCATCATGTTCTGCCACATCCGCTGGCAAAGATTGTAACCCTTAGCGGTCCGAGTCATGCCGAGGAGGTTGCGCGTGAAATTCCCACGGCTGTGGTGGCTGCTTCGGAAAATATTGAAAGCGCCCGAGGCGTCCAGGAGCTTTTCAATTCCCATTATTTGCGAGTCTATACCAGTACCGATATAATTGGTGTGGAATTGGGCGGTTCGCTGAAAAATGTCATCGCCATTGCAGCGGGAATATGTGACGGGTTGGGGCTGGGCGATAATTCCAAAGCGGCGCTGATTACGCGGGGCTTAATGGAGATCACCCGCATGGGTGTGTATCTGGGTGCTGAGGAAGCGACTTTTGCGGGGCTCAGCGGGGTGGGCGATCTGATTGTAACCTGCGGCAGCAAGCATAGTCGCAACAGATATGTGGGTGAGGAGATTGGAAAAGGAAGAAGATTAGATGATATTATCAACGGAATGAGCATGGTGGCGGAGGGTGTTCAGACTTGTCGGACCGTTCAACAAATGATCGCAAAGTACGGGATTTTAATGCCCATTTCAGCGGAAATCCATAAAGTGTTATTTGAGGAGAAGGACCCGCGGCTGGCACTCAATGATCTGATGACACGCGATCCGGTTGACGAGCGGCATTCCATTCCGGGGAATTAATGCGGAAGTTCGGACTCCTGATCGGCGCTGTTTTTCAATTGGTGACCAGCTTTGCAATGCCCCTTTCCCTGGACCGTCCGGTGCCCATCTGTGGTTATCCCAATGTAATCTCTAAAACCGGCGAAATTGAAATCGTCAAACGACTTGTGAAGCCGGCAGCCGGCGACACGACATTTTTTATCTACGAAAATATTTCCGAATCGTCTCCGCGATTTATCGAAGCGGTTTTCGACAAGTTAATGGAGCGGGACAATATTATCGTCTATGGCGAGCTGTCCGAAATTGAGGCGAACCGGATCAGTCCAAGCGATGCCGAGCAGATTATCCAGGCGCTGCTTTTTGAGACGCCAGCCGGATCAATCAATCCTGCCAGGGGTATTTTGACTAACGAAATTGAAATTTTCGGACCGCTCCCGGATGTTAACCGGGATGGCAAGTTAATCGTCTTACTGACCGATATCCGGGACAATTTCGACCAGACTGATAATCCGGTTTACATGGCTGGCTATTTTGATCCGCTGGATCAGATCAATTCACCCGGCAAAGGCAATTTCGGCGATATTATGTATATTGACAGCAATCCCGGCAATACCGCCGATCCCCATACGCTGGGTATTGTGGCGCATGAATTACAGCATTTGATTCACTACGGCGCCGATCCGAACGAAAGTACCTGGCTGAACGAGGGTATGTCTGAATTTGCTATGTCCATTCTGGGTTTTGATGCCCACTCCCACGGACCTTTCCTGCGGGACACAAACCGCCCGCTGACCTCCTTCGATAACAGCATCGCCGATTACGCCAAAGTCGGATTGTGGACACAGTACTGTTACCGACAATTCGGATTGGATTTTATCGGAAGCGTCGTTGCAAACAGCGCCAATTCGCTGGACAGTTATCAACAGGTATTGACGAGTTACGGATACAATTCCAATATCAGTACCTTAATGCGAAACTGGTTTATTGCGAATCTGATCAATGATTCCGGGCTGCAGGATGGTATTTTCGGATACGGTGATTTGCAGATATTCGATCTCTATTCCGATTATTTTTATGGTAGCTTTAAAGCAGGCGAGAAAATCAATTTTACTGTTAAGAATTCAGCCGCGCAGTATATTCAGTTTTTTGCCGGCAAGAATCTGTCTTTCGAACTGAGTTTTACCGAGGACCCGAATTTTAACTTAGCAATCGTGAAAGATGATGGCGGGACGGCGGTGGAGTTGGTGAATTTGAGTAAAAGTCCTTTTATTTATGATGATCCATCTTTTGGTCTAACCCACAGTAAAGTGACCTTTATACCCTATTGGACGCAGATATCCGCGCTGGAGAGAAATAAGGAATGCTCCTTTAAAGCCCATGTGATTGGCGGCATCGAAAAAACCGAAATCGTATATAGCGACGATCTGACTTATTACATCCAACTCAATAATGCCCTGGCAGCCGAGAAATTTTCTGCAACCGGTAATTACGGCAATCGTTTAGCGGGTATTAAATTCAATGTCGGGTACGATTTTGGTTGTACAATCCGGATTCTGGAGGCGCTCAATCAGGAGCCGGTAGCGACCTATGAAATCGTACCTAGTGCAGGCGAGTGGACGAGTTACTATCTGCCCGCAGCCCTTAATTTCCCTGATTCCAAGGAGCTGATTATTGCCGTCGGCAGCGCTGATTTACCCCAGAGCCTCGGTTATAGTGAAACGGGCGCCGGTTTCGGGCGAGCCTATCTTAACACGGGGTCCGGTTATCGGAATCTCAGTGATTACCAGGTCGGTAGTACCAGTCTGGAGGGCGACTGGATGATCGGCGCGATTCTGCACCGGGAAATGACCGTTGAACCGTTATTAAAAATCTCGCCGGACGTGCTCTATTTCTGGGCAAATGAGTATAGCCGTCAGTTCGATATCCGTAATCTCGGTAGCGGTGCCATTGACTGGTGGATTGATATGCCTTTTCCTGCCTGGCTGAGTCTCTCGGCGACGAGTGGCACGGGTTTGGAGAGTATCCAGAAAGTTACAGTCAATATTGACCGCACGAGTCTTGATCCCGGACTATATGACCATCTGCTGAAGGTGAATTCATCAACTGCCGGCACGGACTCGCTCTTGATATCAGTGATGCAGCGCAATCGGTATAATCCTCAAGCCGGTCTGTTTGTGCGGGACTGGGCTTTCCCAAATTCCCAGTTAGTTAAAGCGATAAAGGTGCTGAATATCGGGACTGCTGCCGCACAATTTGCCCTGTTCAGTAACGATGACGCCCTTACCTTTTATCCCGAGACTGGCGTTGTCAGCAAAACCGATACGGTCATAGTAAAAGTCATGCTTGATTGGGAAAATATCGGCTCAACTCGGATTCCCTTTCGCTTCTTCGATGGAATTGATACGCTGGAGTATTCGTTCCGTTACAGTGGCTCGGTTCCGGTATCAGCCGTCACTTTGAAGCTGTTTCCCGTATTTCCCAATCCGTATGTTTCGTCCGGCGGTAAATTAGCCCTGATACGCTTCCGTCTGATGGACGATTCGCCCGGGAAGCTGCGGATTTTTAGTCTGCGCGGCGAACAGGTTCAGTCGCTGACAATCGCTCAGCCGGAGACCGGACTGCATATTTATACCTGGGACGGTCGCAATTACCAGGGACAAAAGGTCAGCAGTGGCGTCTATTTCATCACATTGGAACAGCGTAACCGGGTTGCTCACCAGAAAATGTTATTACTGAAATAAGATAGCCGCAATCGTCGGATTTCTTCGACCGAAGTCAGTCCGGCTACGCAAAAAAACCAAAATACCCCATAAGCAGACCGAAGAAGATCATAAAGACTCCCCAAGGTTTGCTGTAACTGATTAATCCCTTCAGCCGAACGAGAAGATTGGGGATAATGACTGTTATTACCCCGCCAATCAGCATAATCCATCCGATGATGGTAATGATGATGCGCCAGTGACTGACCCACAGGTTATGATATTGAACAAGTGCGGTTCCGGCGATAATTCCAGCGCAACCGGCTAAAAAAGTCAGCGCCGTTGATTCTTTCAGATTGCTGACAATTCCGTTCAAATCCAGATTGCCGATTAATACGGCAATTCCCGATGCGACGTAAATGAGTGCGAAGATTTTAGCGATAAATACCGATAATCCCATGACGAGCCCTCCTCCTTTTGCTGTAAAGTAGAATAAATCAATTTTTTCAAATGTGCAAGGCTTTATATATCTGGTGTGGGAGTTTCCGCAAAGGTCGCCGGCAGACCGGGCGGAGGTGGTTCGATAACGCGCATGGATTTCCATTTTCCGCCCAGAAAACGCAAATAGAAACCGATACCCAGGCTGCTAATGTAAATGGTAATGATGATCCAGCCGACATAAACACTCTGCTTCCAGATAATCAGCGCAAGGTAACTGGGGATGATTAATAGCACCACCGACAGAACACTCAGCATGCGCATAACAAAGCGGGTGTCGCCGGCGCCTTTGATGGCTGCCGCAAAGATAATATTCAGGGTATCGAAAAGGGAGTATATCGCCACAAATCGAATCAGCCTTATTACGATTTCCCGGATCGCCACCATCTCTCTGCTGTCGGAACCAGCCATAAAGGGTTTGATAAACAGTGTAGGGTAACCGAGGTAAAGGGCGACCATGACAGCCATATAAAAAAAGGTGATGTGAAAACCGGAGTAAGCGGCTTTGTGGGCAAGATCGGGTCGGTTTTTTCCGAGATATTGCCCGACCATTACCGAAACGGTGATTCCGAATCCCATCATAGGCATAAAGGCGAGACTATTGATATTGAAAGTGATATTAGTGGCAGCCAGTGCATCACGACCGAGTTTGCCCACAATAAACAGGAATCCGGTAAAACCGGCTGCATCTATAAAGAACTGAACGCCGTTGGGAAATCCGTAATAGATAAGTCGTTTGAGAAGCGCACAGTCCAATCGGATTCCGGTGAGAATGCAGTAGGTTTTACAAAATGACGGTCGGAAGATGATACTCAGGTAAATAATCAACGAGATACAACTTGAGAGCACCGTAGCGATGGCTGCCCCCCGAACGCCCATTTCCGGGAAACCGCCGTTCCCGAAAATCAGCAGATAGTCAAAGATGATATTCGTCAGAGTGGCGGTGATGTTAATCCACATCAGTGGCCAGGTTTTGCCGCGCCCGCTGAAAAATCCCGCAAAAGCCGAAGAGGCAATTACCGGGAAAGCCCCCAGACAGAGCACCCGGAAATAGATGATTTCCAATTCCCGGATAGCCGGCTCGTGACCGATGAAATTGAAAATCGGCGTCGCCAGTGGGATCAGCAGCAGGTGGAAAATCCCGCCGATGATGGCAATATACATACCCTGCCAGACGATGGGACCGATCTGCCGGTACTGGTGAGCGCCGAAATACTGAGCAACAAAGGTGCTGATATAGCTGGCTGTCCCGATGAAAAGGGTCATAATGGAAAAGTTGAAAATCCCCGCTGGCATTGCCGCGGCGATGGATTCCGGCGAATACCAGGTCAGGAACATCCGATCAACGAAGTGCTGAATTGACCAGGCGCTGGTACTGAGGATGAGGGGAATGGCAATTGCCAGCAGCTCCCGGTACCCGGCAGCGGCACGGTATCTGGTCTTTATGTTGCCAAGCAACGACATAAGCTGAGTTCCCAGAAAAAATCCCCGGAAATTACGACCGGTGTCCGTTTTAAACCACGGTTTATTTTGTGTTTTTTGCATTCCCGATTGATTTCAAAGGGATTGGATTGTAATTTACAACCCAAGTTTTTGTGACGATTGATGAATGATACAGATAAACAACAGCTCCTGATCTTACTTACCAACTGGATGCAGGTTAGCGATGTCCTTGAAAAGAGGGATAAGCTGATTGTCCGGGGATATCTACTGCCTGGCGAAACCGCCGAATCAGTTCATTTCAGAATCAAACCGTTGGTTCCCCGATTGCGTTATCATCATTCCGGCGGAAAGGATATTTTCATTGTGTATTTTCAAAAGACGCTATTCGGAATTCCCCGAGTCAACCTGCTGCTGTTTATCGCGACGGTCTTTACAACGCTGTTGGCAGGGGCGCTGATGGAAGGAGGCAACCCACTGAATAATCCAGCCGAAATTTCCCGTGGGATTCCCTTCTCGCTGACACTGCTGCTGATTCTCGGTGTGCATGAGACGGGGCATTTTCTGACAGCCCGCAAACACCACGTAGATGCTACTTTGCCCTATTTTCTGCCGGCGCCGACTATCATCGGAACTTTTGGCGCCTTTATTAAAATGCGCTCACCGGTCAGGCGTCGCCGGGCGCTGGTGGAAATCGGAGCTGCCGGACCAATTGCCGGGTTCCTGGTAGCCGTACCGGCGCTGTTTATCGGGCTGTCCCTTTCCTCGGTAGCGCCGGTTACTGACCAGGCGGGCGTGCAACTGGGTGAATCAATTTTGATGAAAATCGCAACGGCGATCATCTATCCGGAGTTGCCTGAAAATGCGGATATTATGCTGCATCCCGTCGGATTTGCTGCCTGGATTGGAATGCTGGTAACCATGCTAAACCTGTTGCCCATCGGGCAACTGGATGGCGGTCATATTGCCTATGCTTTGCTGGGAAAATGGTATAAAAAAATAGCCTGGGGCGCCCTGGGTGCAATTCTGGTCTTGAGTCTTTTTTCCGCAAACTGGCTCATCTGGGCGTTGCTGGTCTACTTTTTGACCCGCATGAAACATCCGCCGATTATGGATGAACACGCACCGATTAACCGGCATGAAAAATTGATCGGGATTACGGCAGGAATCATTTTTATCCTTACATTTATACCGGTACCCTTTAAATTTTAATTGTCTGTATGGATAAATCTAAGTTAGAGCGTATTAAAATCTTTTTAAATGATATCAATAAGAATAACTATCTCGCGGTTGCCATTGTGTTGCTGGCAATTCTGTACACGCTGCGCCTCTTGATCATCTATACTCCGGTGACGATTCCCGCTGAAAAAACGAAAATAGCCATATCCCGCGGATCGAATCTAAGTCAGATTGCCGACCAGCTGACAGAGCAGGGGATCATTAAAAATCAGAAATCTTTCGTGCTGGCTGCCCATCTCATGCTGAAAAACCGGTCGCTGAAAGCCGGTTTTTTCAATCTACAGAATGTCCATAATTACCGTTCCCTCCTCAGAACCTTGTCCACGTCGCAGAATCATGCCATTAAGGTCACGATTCCCGAAGGCTATCAAGCCCGGCAGATCGCCGCACTGGTCGCCCGGCAACTCGATTTCGAGGCAGAGGATTTTCTGAAATTAATTGACGATCCGGTGATTCTGGAGGAACTGCAGATTGAGTCACCGTCGTTGGAGGGATATCTCTTCCCGGAGACGTACTATTTTAACGATTCCGATCAACCGATTGACGTGATTCGGCGCATGGTGACGCTCTTTCATGAGATGGTGGATGATTCGCTGTTGCAGGCAATTCAGTCATCCGGACGTACGCTGCATGAGGTACTGACGCTGGCGTCTATTGTGGAAGGTGAATGTATCGTGGACAGCGAACGCACCCTGGTGGCTTCGGTCTACATAAATCGGCAGAAAAAGCGGATGCGCCTGGAATCGGACCCCACGATCCAATACATCATTCCCGACGGTCCCCGGCGTCTGCTGAAGGAAGACCTGCTGATTCAATCACCCTACAATACTTACCGTAACTGGGGTCTGCCGCCGGGTCCGATCAATAATCCCGGGCTGGAATCAATTAAAGCCGCCACCTGGCCGGCTGAAACCGATTTCCTTTACATGGTAGCCGTGGGCGATGGCACCCATTCATTCCACAGCGACTACAATAGTTTCTTGAGAGCCAAACGTCGCTTTCAGAAAGTGCGCCGGGAAGTCGCTCGAAATTCGAAAAAGTAGAAAGTAACCTTTTTGAATCCTTTAGACGGTCTCAATCCTCAACAACAGGCAGCGGTCGCATACTGTGACGGACCGCAGCTGATTTTTGCCGGAGCAGGCAGCGGCAAGACCAAAGTCCTGACGCATAAAATCGCCTATGTCATCGAGTCCGGGCGGGTGATGCCGCAATATGTTCTGGCGGTCACTTTTACCAATAAAGCCGCCCAGGAACTGCAGACGCGGGTCGCCCGATTTGTCGGCAGACAGTCGGCATTTATTACGGTGGGAACATTTCATTCGATCTGTGCCCGAATATTGCGGCGGGAGATTGAAAACCTTGATGAATACACCCGCCACTTCTCGATTTACGATGATGCGGATCAGCAGCAGCTGGTCAAGAAGATCATCAGTAACACCGATTTCGATCCGGAAGGCTACACACCCCGGAATATTTTGGCACGGATTTCCTATTTGAAAAGCTGGCAGACCAGTCCGGAAGCATTTAAACCGCGGCAGGGTGCCCGTTTGGATTTTATTGTCAAAGAGTTTTATCCGCTCTATCAAAAAGCCCTGGCACGATCCAATGCAGTGGATTTTGACGATCTGCTGCTCCTGCCATTGCGACTCTTTCGCGAATTTCCGGAGACGCTGGAAAAGTATCGTCTGAAATACCGGTACATCCTGGTGGATGAGTACCAGGATACCAACAGGCCGCAATTTGACCTGATTGATATTCTGGCAAAAGAGCATCGCAATATCTGTGTCGTCGGAGACGATGATCAGAGTATTTATGGCTGGCGGGGCGCCAATGTGGAAAACATCCTGAAATTCGATGCCCATTATCCCGAATGCCGGGTTTTTAAATTGGAACAGAATTATCGCTCTACCAATAATATCCTAAATGCCGCCACCGCCGTGGTTGTCAATAACCCCAATCGGGCGCAAAAGACGCTCTGGTCGAAGAAACCCGCCGGCGATCGGCTGGTCAAGATCGAAGCAGAAAACGATTACGCCGAAGCCGCCGGAATTGCCGCCCATATTCAAAAAGAGATTATAAAAAATAAGCGGGCTTTTAAAGATTTTGCCATTCTTTACCGCACCAACGCCCAGACCCGCATTCTCGAAGAAATTCTGCGCCGCAATAACATTCCTTATAATATCATTGGCGGGACCAAGTTTTATGAGCGCAAAGAGATCAAGGATATTCTGGCTTATTTTAGCATATTTTCAAATCCCCAGGATGAAATAGGTCTGCGCCGGATTCTGAATTTTCCGCCGCGTGGGATCGGCGAGAAAACCCTGCAACAGTTCGATGATTTTGCGCGCAAAAAAGGGATTACCCTGTTTGATGCCCTGGCTTACCTGGAGTTCATTGACCTGTCTACCCGCGCCACGAATGCCATTCGGGGATTTCTGGACATGCTAGCGCGCATCAGGGGCGCACGTGAACAGCTGGATTTTGAAGAGTGGTCGCGGATTGTCATTGACGAAATCGGTTTGCGGAAATACTATAAAGATCAGGGCGGGGAAGAAGCCATTCAGCGTCTGGCAAATATTGATGAGTTACTGAACGATATTTCTGAATACTGTCATACCGTGGATGATGCCAATCTGGAAGATTATCTCGAGCGGGTCTCGCTGATTACCGATATTGATACCTGGGAGGATCAGAAAAACAGCGTCTCATTGATGACCTTGCACAGTGCCAAAGGACTGGAATTTCCCGTGGTCTTTATTTGCGGATTGAATCAGGGGCTCTTTCCGCTGGAGCGGGATACCAGTGATAAAGCACTTGAAGAAGAGCGTCGTCTGTTTTACGTTGGATTGACCCGGGCGATGGATAAGGTATTTTTGACGACGGCTCAACGACGCAGTCGCGCCGGTGAAATCGAGTATCTTCCGGAATCCAGGTTTTTCAGCGAAGTTCCTCCGGAATTGCTGGAAACGGCTTACGGTCGGGAGGGAGTGATATCTGCATCGCGACAGCCGCAGACAAAGCGCAGCAGTCGGCGGGATTCAACCTCCTTTGCGCATAGCTCTGAAATCAGCGCTGGCTGCCGGGTGTCGCATAAAATCTTCGGTGTTGGACAGGTCTTAAGCGTTAACGGCTGTGGGAAACAGGCAAAACTGCGGATCAGCTTCCGCAGCTGTGGGGTAAAGACAATTGTAGCGAAGTTTGTCACCCGGATTTAGATTTTTACTACAATATCCGGTGTAATGCACTTCGAGGATAATCAATATTAACAGATATCAGAGCTTTTCCGGATCGCTTTCAAAGCCGGTTTGGTTGATATCGCTGATCTGACCGGTTTCTCCGTCAATTTCGAAAACCTTCCAGTAGTTGCCGGGTGTACCAGGCGGCATGCGGTACTCTTTCAGCAATTGGTCACCATTGTAGATTTTAACGGTGACATTGCCTCTGGAAAGATTGTCACCGTCGGTCTTATTGCGTCCGCTGTAATTGTGAACTGTGTAGCGGTAGACGCCGGGATCGAGTCCATAGATGGTAATGGTCTCAGGACCGAAGGAGGATGTGTCGTCGCGGTCAAGAAATTTTTTCCCTTTGATCATTGTGCGGCGATTCCAGTAGATATGAAAATCCTCATGACCGGGGTGAGGACCCCGCAGATGGGCGTCAACGTCCACCGGGTACCGTCCCCACGTCAGGACAATCCGGTAATCCTGCGGTGGAATTATTTTGGTCAGTACAGCGTGTACAGTGCGGGGGAAGTCCAGGAAGACATCGGCGTTGAAACGGTCGGAGATATACTGCTTTTTTCCAATATAAACGGTAAAGCGACCGTGATCAACCGGCACTATAAAATTACCTTTGACGTCGCTGATGGCGCGTCCCACCGTCTCCTTGGTGTCTCTGTTTTTAACGATGATTAAGGAGTTTTCGAGAGCTTCGCCGTTGACCGCATCAATTACCCTGCCATAAATGGCACGCAGGCGGGGGTAGGTTTTGTTTACTGCGGTTACGGTTCGGCTGCTGCCGTCAATCTCAGCCGCCAGCCAGACCAATCCCAGCGCATCAGGCTGGATGCTGATGGATTTGACCTTTTGGTTGTTTTCGTAAAATTCGACCCGGGCATTTGAGTTTGCAAAAACATCTTCAGCGGTGCCGAAAAGCTCTGTCTCACCAAAGCCCTCTTCGATAAACTTGTTCTTTACCCAAATTTGGTAAGTTCCTGACTTAAAGCGCTTTATAGTAAACGTCTCCTTGCCGGTTTCAGGGTCATCGGTGACATCGCCGCTAGTGGTTGCCGAGCCGCCGGGCGTTTCGCCGGGAATGCTGCCGCTGAGGACGTAGCCCACACCACTCTCCGGATCGGGTTCCACCAGTGCGGCTTCCAGCTCGGAGCCGAAAGTTGACCAGGACACCACTATTCGGAAATCATCTTCCGGCGGGTAAGCAATCGTCAGCGAATTCAATGTGAACAGGAGTGCAAGAATTCCGATCAATCCTTGCGGTTTTATTATCTTCATGTCGGTTTCCTTTTTGTGAATTCATACAGTTTAGATGACCGCGAATAGTGATGGTTGTCGGGTTTGACTATTGACATCCGTTTTGTGATTTTAGATAAATCAAAGGTTTTGCTCTTGACCGGCAATCCGGGGCTTTCCATAATGTCAATCCATCACTGCCCATGCCTGGCGGGAGCGGATAAATTGCCGCGCCAGCCGATCGCACATCTCATTGTACTTGTCACCCGAATGACCGGCGATATACCGCCAAGTTATTTTGGCATGATTCAGCGAATCCAGTAATTCCCAAAAATCTCGGTTTTTCACCGGTTTTTTCGAGGCAGTTTTCCAGTTTTTTTGTTTCCAGTTCAACATCCATTCGGTGATTCCCTTGCGGACGTATTCACTGTCGGTATATATCGTGGCGGATTCGCCGGGCTGTAAATATTTTAAAGCCTCGATAACAGCGGTCAGCTCCATCCGGTTGTTGGTCGTGTCCTTCTGAAAGCCGCCCCATTTCCGTACCGGTTGGTCATTTTCAATGAGAATCACCGCCCAACCGCCGGGTCCGGGATTTCCGGAACAGGCACCGTCAGTATAAAAAATTTTCATCAGGAGATTCCATTACATAAGGATTTCAAAGTTTTTCAATTTTTGAAAGGACGCTGTTTTTAAAATAGAAGAATATTTCTTTTGCATCTTCGGTTTGGTAAATCCACAATTCGTAGGCTTGATTGCCGGCTGTGTTGAGCGATTTTTTATATGACGGTCGCCCCAATTCCGCTTGAATCTGTTCGCAGGTCATTCCTATTTGCGGGGAGAAACCGCTCTGCACCGGAATACTCCGGACTTCCTCAACGGCGTTACGCAATTTTTCAATCGCCGCCTGCTCCTTGAGATATTGGATGCCCTGTTCGAGAGTCTCGATATGTTCACGGGTCAGAAAGAGAATTTCAGGGCGAATTTCGGTCGCCTGTCGCAATGATTCCAGCGCCAGTTCGACGTTTTTATGATCCACTGACAGATTGGCGTCCTGAATATAGCCATAGGCAATTTTTGAGAGGTAGGGTTCAATCCGCTCCCGGATTGCAGGATTGTGCTGAACCGACAGATCGAAGAAGTAGAGGGCTTTATCCCAGATTTGATAGTCGGTGAAGACCACACCGCGATATAGGTAGATTTCACTCAGGTAGAGTTTTTTTAAATCTTCAGTTTGGGGAAGTTTGAGACGCTCGGTCTCTTTTAAAAATTTCTCTGCCCGGTTAATAGAACTGGAGAGGATTAGTGAATCCAATGTTTCTTGCCACCAGCTGACGATTTGCTGATAACTGCTGTCAATTCTGTTCAGCAGTGTCGAATCACTTGATTTACCAGCCATTTCCAGGTATTGTGACGCTTTTGAGAAGTTTTTTGCCTCGATGAAATGATCAGCCAGTTCGGCATACTGATAGACCACCAGTTCGTCGCATTTATCTATCATTTGGTGGGCTTTGAAGAGGCGGGGATGCGCAGGTTCATTTTTGATAAAATCCCTGAAGTTGGCTTTCGCGGCAATATAATCGCTCTGTCTGAACAGCGCTTTGGCGACATCGCCCTGAGTAGGATTCCCGCCGTTGATCATGCTGAAGGTCAGCGAGATACCGAAGCTGCTGAAATCTACATTTTTAATCGGGCTAAGATTGTGACGATCGCTCAAATCGTCGAAACGGGCAATCTGATACTGAAGTTCGATGCCGTAAGCTTCCTTGAAGTTGAAATTAATGTTGGACAAAAATTTCAGACCTGTGGTCACCGAAAAGGTCCAGCCGTCCTGGGTCAGGAAGCGGTCTCCGGGGCGCGTCCGGTAAACCGACGTATAAGCCCGCCCAATATTAAACTGAACGTAATTATAAAAGTGTTTTGACCATTGAAAAGCCAGCGACTGATTGATGTTTGCCTCAATCAGGCGGGGTGCGAAGTAGAGTTGTTCCTTGGTTCCGGGCGCATACTGCAGCCAGGCTTCCGGTAGCCCCTGGTTGATGAGCGATGATTTGTATTTGAATCCCAGCCCGGTTTGAAAATCCATAAAATTTTGGGGAATCAGCAAACCGAGCAGGTTATATTTTACCAAATCCACTTCGAGGTTGTGGATGTAGCGGTTGAGGAGTTGATCAAAGCCCTCCAGGGCTGTTTCGGTGGAATCGAATCGGATCGCAGCGGCACCCAGCAGGTGACCGCCGGCTTTGATTTCGAATGGTGTCACGCCGAAGGGTTTACGATATTCGATGGGATTTTGGAAGAAGTCGGCGATTTTATAGACGAAATTCTGGGCGTACAGCCGTCCTGTAAACGTCACGATCAGCCATAATATTAGATGCCGGAATCTCATTGCTTAAAAATAAATAGTTACGAGGTGAAAAGTAAGCAAAAATTACACTGAAATTGTGTATATTAGCTCCCGGCTGCTGCGCCTTTCTTTAAATTTCGACCATGAAACAAACAATTTCATTACTTGTATAAAGACCATGTATGCCAAACGAATCAACGCGCTTCACCTGTTAATCATTACTCTTTCATTCGGTGTAATGATGACCGGCAATCTTGCCGGAGCCGACAGCCGGTTGGGGAAATTTTTTATTGCTCGTCTCAAATATGACGGCGGCGGCGACTGGTACTGCGATCCGAGTTCGCTGCCCAATCTGCTGGAATTTGTCGCCCAGAATACACCGGTTGTGACCGATCTGAAGGAGTATCGCGTCTCCGTCATGGACAAGGAATTTTTTTCTTACCCTTATCTGTATATGACCGGGCACGGCAATATTCGCTTTTCCGATGAGGAGATTTTACGGCTGCGCCAATATTTTAATGCCGGTGGGTTTATGCATGCTGACGATAATTACGGCATGGACAAATCTTTTCAGCGAGAGATGAAACGTATCTTTCCCGATAACGATCTGGTGGAGCTGCCTTTTGATCATGCTATTTATCATTGCTTCTACGATTTTCCCTCGGGATTGCCAAAGATACACGAACATGACAATAAGCCGGCTCAGGGATTCGGCATTTTTCATAACAACCGGCTGGTCGTATTTTACAGCTATGAGAGCGATTTAGGCGACGGCTGGGAGGATCCCGAAGTCCATAATGATCCTCCTGAAAAGCATGAAAAAGCCCTACAAATGGGTGCCAACATCATCATCTATTCTCTGACTCAATGAATTATTCCGGTCAAAATATTAAGATTATCGAAGCCAGACTGGATGCTCTGCGCAGGAGGTGGAGTGGTTTTATTCTTTTAAATGGCTTCGTACGGGCGCTGATGCTGGTAGTAGGACTTGGATTCATCATTGCCACGGTTGAAGGCTTTCGCTATTTTGATTCACCGGTACGACTGAGTATTTTGCGGTTTTCCAGCGGTTTTCTGATTATTTTTTTTCTAATACCAATTATCCTGGCACTCCTGGTCCGGACCAACCAGATGGCGTCATTTTCTAATCTGAAACTCGCCCGGATGCTGGGTAATCATTTTCCTGGTTTAGGTGACCGCCTGCTGAACGGTTTACAGCTCTATGAAATGAGCCAGCAACGGGATTCGGGCTTTTCGCTGGAGTTGGCGGATTATTCGGTACAAACAGTGGCTGGGGACATTGGGAATTATAACTTTACAGAGATCATCCCCCGGAAGAAGTTGCGAAAATCGCTGATTCAATGCGGTGTTGTACTGGTAATCCTCGCCGCTATTGGGGGATTCAATTCAGACTATTATCAGCAATCCCTTCGGCGTCTGCTGCAGCCCCGCCAGTCTTTTGAAATTCCACTACCCTTTGAAATTCAATCTCTGACCGGCTCCTTGGAGGTATTCGGGGGTGATACGACAGTGGTTGTTTTTCAATGCACAGGCAGGTATCCCGAACAGATCACATTTCGTGAGAATTATCAGGATTATGTTACTGAAACGAAAATCACTCCCGACGATTCCGGCAGGATCAGGCTGCATCTGGGCGCTGTTCGCAATACGGTTTTTTATGAAGCCTTTGTGGAAAATCGCTCGATTTTCAGACCCTGGCAGCGAATCAGCAGCGGCTGCGACACAATTCGGGTCACAGACCGACCGACATTACTGGCGGTTAAGATCCAGATTGATCCGCCGGAATACACCGGCTTGCCGACGGAAATTCAGGAATCCAACAATTTGGAACTGATGGTTTTGCCGGGAACCAGGTTGGGGCTCGCGGCGATTGCCAGCAAACCGCTGCAGAGCGCCCGGCTGGAACTGAAATCGGGAAATCAGCTGAAACTGAGAGTAGCCGATAATTCCGCCACCGGCAATCTGACTGTTACCAATACCGATGAGTTTAAGATATTGATATTTGATCAAAATGGAGTTCGGAATCTGGATCCATTGAATTACTCGATTAGAATTATTCCGGATTCCTATCCCATCTGCCAGCTGATATCACCGGATGCGGACCTTGAGTTGAATGAGGCAATGGAGATTCCGCTGGGTATCCGGATCGGTGATGATTACGGCTTTTCAAAAGTGTTGATTCGATACCGCTTGATAAAAAAATATGCACCCGATCAGACGCAGTCGGATTCGCTTGAATTTCCACTTAAAAACCGGAGACTGACGCTCCAGGAGTTGTATTACACCTGGTCGGTAAAAAATATGCAATTGTCGCCGGAAGACCTGATCGAGTTTCAAGTGATCGCTTACGATAATGACCCCATCAACGGACCCAAATCTGCCACTTCCCGAACACTCCGGGCACGTTTTCCTTCGTTGAATGACCTCTTCAGCGGGTTCTACGAGCAGCAAGACAATGTCGTGGAGCAGAGCGAAGAACTGCTGCGGGAACTGCAGAACGCCGAGCAGGTTCTCGAACAAATATCCTGGGAACTTTTAAAGAATCCTGATCTTAACTGGGAGCAAAAAAAGCAGCTGACAACGGAAATCCAACGTACTGAAAAAGCCGCAGAAAAGCTGTCCCAAATATCTGAGCAGCTGGATCAAATGATTGAAGAAAGCCGGGAAAACAATCTGTTTGATGAGGAGACCCTGGAAAAGTATGCCAAGCTGCAACAGTCTTTTCAGGATATTATGACACCTGAACTGCGGGCGGCGATGGAAAAACTCCAGCAAGCCCTGGAAAAAATGGATCGCAAAGAGATACAGGACGCCTTGAATCAGTTTCGCACGAACCGCGAGCAATTTTCAGAAGAGATTGATCGGATGCTGCAACTGCTGGAGCGGGTGAAAATCGAGCAGGCGGTGGATGAGATTGTCCGTCGTCTGGAGGATTTGGTGAATCGCCAGGATAATATCAGCCAGGAAATTGAACGCACCGCTGAAACCGAAAAAGCCAAAATGGGTCAGCTGGCGCAGGAGGAGAAAACGGTTGAGCGCGATACGGATGTTCTGCTGGATGTGATGGAGCGAACCAGCCAGAATATGCAGGATTTTCCGCTGATGCCGTCCCGCGAGCTGGCGGCGCATAAACAGGATTTTGAAAATTCCGACGTTAAAAGTCAAATGAATCAGACCCGCAAAGCGCTGCAGAACAGTGAAAAAAACCGGGCGGGCAAACATTCGCAAACGGCGCAGCAGCGGCTGCAGGAATACCTGGAAAAAATGCGCCAGTTTCAGACCGATTTCAACTCCGGACAGATGGAAGAGCTGATGAGTGGTTTTCGGGAGGTGATTTATAAAACCATGCAAGTGTCCCAAAGCCAGGAAAAAATCAGCCAGATGATAAGAAATACGCCGCGCCAGAGCGAGCAATTGATGGATGTGGCAGTCCGGCAACAGCAAATCCGGCAAAATCTGTCGTCGGTTATCAATGATCTGATTGAATTATCCAATAAGACTTTTGGTCTGTCTTCCAAAGCCGGTAAAGGATTCGGGCAGGCGGCTGCCGGAATGAATGAAGCGATCCGGCAGATGGAAGAGCGTAATACTCACGCCGCCGCCAGCGCCGCAAACAGTTCGGTAGCCGCTCTGAACAGTGCCGCACTGAACCTGATCAACTCCATGAACGAACTCCAGCAAAGCGGCTCGGCATCGGGCTTTGAACAGTATCTGAAGCAACTGGAGAATATGGCTGGACAGCAGCAGGGAATTAATGATGAAACCCAGCTGTTGGGTATGAGTGGCGGCGAAGGGCGCCGACAGGCGCTGCAACGGTTGGCTGCCCGCCAGCAGCAACTGCGCAAGTCTCTGGAAGAGCTGCAAAATGAGATCAGCGAAAGTTCGGAGCAAACTGGTGATCTGGGTGGCGTTGCCAAAGATATGGATGAGGTGATCAAAGATTTGCAGCAGAACCGGGTGCTCCGCAAAACCCTTGAACGCCAGCAGCGGATTCTGTCCCGTCTGCTGGATGCCCAGAAATCATTGCGAACTCAGGATTTTAAAAAAGAACGCAAGAGTATCACCGGAGAAGATATTTATCGGGAATCGCCGGGGCAATTGCCCGCCGATCTGGGGGAGCGGCAGACTGTTCTCAGACAAAATCTGGAGCAGGCTATGAAAGAGGGCTATACCCGGGAGTATGAGGAGTTGATCCGGAAATATTTTGAATTAATATCGAGTGAAACCAATGAATAGTAACAAACGACGCTCCGGTCGGATAATTATCATAATTACTGCAATCCTGCTGCTGGGACAGATTACGAGTTTAGCGCAAAGCAGCTGGAAATCCCCGGAAATTCTGAAGCGGGAACGGGATTCGAAATACAGATTGGCACTTCAGTATGAACGCCAGGGAGTAATTGACCGGGCTATCGGTCTCTACCGGGAGCTGTTCGAACAGGAGCCGCAAAACGGAAATTATTATGCGCGCTACAGTTATCTGCTTTTCAGGCAAAAGGATTATTCCGAACTGGAGCGGGTGATAACTGCCTATTTAGCCCATCAGCCGCGCGACGAAGGTGCCCAGATTGACCTGGGCAAGCTCTATTTTCTGCAAGGCGATACACTCAAGGCGGAACAGCATTGGCAGCGACGCTGGAAGGAGTCGAATTATTCCCAGAATTACACCCGCCAGCTATTTAACGGTCTGTTAATGCTGCAGGACTACGATCGGGCTGAGAAGGTCATTCAAACGGCGCGGGATTATTACCAAAAAGAGACCCTTTTTGCCGTAGAGCTGGCAAATTTTTTCAGGGCACGTGGTGAATATGTCAGGAGTGCCTGTGAATACCTGAACTACGGCAGACAGCAACCGCGCAATTACCAGTATGTAAGCGACCAGATTCTGCGCTTTCCGGCGGACAGCAGTTTGTTTGTCCGGATTGATTCGCTGATTCGGCAGGAAATCGAGTCATCACCGGAGGTCAAAGAGCTATACCGGCTTCGGGCTGATTTGCTGTTCCGATATAAAAATTACACAGCCGCCGTTGAGCAGATTTTAATGGTTGAAGCACTGGGCAACAATCGGGGTGATGCGGTACTGGATTTAGCGGGCGATTTGCTGAATGTCGGTGAATTTACCCTGGCGGAGCAGCTGTATACGACCATTATCCGGGAGCCGGAATTCCGGAACGTCGTGCCTCAGGCACTGCTGGGGCTGGCGGACGCTTTTGAACGGGAAATGCTGGCGGAGCAGTCCTATTCACCCTTTGACTATTTTTACCGTGACAATTTCTTTTTTGTACCGGAATATGTTTACGGCATTGACGCCGATGATTTTTATATCAGGAAAGCCTTTTCGATCTACGATTCGGTGCTTGTCACCCTGCCGAAATCAGCATATACCGCCAGAGCGCTTTATCGGCTGGCTGAATTGCGTTATCGGGTTCTGCATGATATTGACGGCGCTGCCCGGCTCTATGACGACGCGCTGAAAGCCGGCGGGGATGCGGATATCCGGTCCCGCTGTATTGTTCGCCGGGCTGATCTGATGATTGCCCGGGGAGACCTGGAGAAGGCGGTGGAATATATCCGTCTGAGCCGGTCAAAATTCCAGGGTACGGACGTTGAAAAAGCCCTGATGTTACGGCACATTCTGTCCTGGTTTTATCGCGGTGAAGTGGATTCTGCTTTAGTCTATGCAAACGAGTTGATGGGCATGGTAGGGGTCGCCGATCCGCTGTTTAACGACGCCCTGGAATTTCGTAATTTTAGCGAACAATTTTTAAACAGCCGTAGTGATGACGACCGCCGACTTGGGCGGGAATTCCTGAACAGCGAACGGCTGATTCGCCAGAGTAAATTGTCCGAAGCCCGGGAGATTTTGATATACCTGACCGAGAATGCAGAGAATACGAATGTCGCGTTGCCGGCGCAATATCGGTTATTGCAGATCGAGCTCTTTTTCCGCAACCGGGAAAGAGCTGCAACAGTGCTTAATCAGATTCTCAAGGAAGAAAATCAATTTGCCGATGATGCCCTGTTCATGATGGCAGAAATCGCCGATTATCGGGACGGTGATCGGGAATATGCCGCCCATTGGTACCATCGTTTGTTACAGGAACATCCAAATTCCTTTATGACCGACATTGTCAGGAAAAGATTACGCAATATGCAGACTGAAATGCACATTCAACAGGAGTTATAACGGATTATGATCAAAAAATATCTGCTCATACTATTGATAATTCTGGGAACAGCCCCGTTAACGGCTCAGAAATTGCTGATTCCCATGGATTTAACGCAGACAGATCATCTGAAAGCCTACGGGATCGTATACTGGGTCCTTAAACAGGATATCAGGGTTGAATGGTTACTTAACTATCGGGGCGGTTCGTTTTTAATGGATCACTATAGTGGTATCGAGAAAGAGCTGCGTCTCAGGGGTGTTAAATTCGAAACGGTTTCTGCGGCAGAATTGCTGGAAATATATTCCGTGATTGAAGAAAGCAATATGGACATCGCACTCCTGGAAAAGGCGGCGAAAATCGCCGTCTATTCACCGCCGAATATGCAGCCCTGGGACGATGCCGTGACGCTGGCATTGACCTACGGCGAGATTGATTATGACGTTATCTGGGACGTTGAAGTGATGGAAGGGCGATTAAAGGAGTACGACTGGCTGCACCTGCACCATGAGGACTTTACCGGGCAATACGGAAAATTTTATGCAAACTACCGCCACCAAGCCTGGTACCAGGAACAGCAGCAGGAATTTGAGAAAACGGCGCGTCAATTGGGTTTTGAGAAAGTTTCAGAAGAAAAGAAAGCAGTTGCTCGCAAAATCAAAGAATATGTCGGGCAGGGCGGTTTCCTCTTTGCAATGTGTTCGGCAACGGATGCTCTGGACATTGCCTTGGCGGCAGAAGGTGTGGATATCGTGGCTTCGGTATTCGATGGCGATCCGGTAGACCCGAACGCTCAGGCGAAATTGGATTTTGAAAAAACGCTGGCGTTTGAAAATTTTACGTTATATCCAGATCCGATGATCTACGAATATTCCGATATTGATTACCCGCCCAGTTTTCAGGCGGTGACGCCCGGAGCGGAGGCGGATTATTTTACGCTGTTTGAATTTTCGGCAAAATATGATCCGGTACCGACGATGCTGACACAGAACCATGTGGGGATTATCAAGGGTTTTATGGGACAAACAACCGGTTATCGGCGGGAAAAAATCAAAAAGACGGTGGTCGTTATGGGCGAAGTAGTGGATGGCGAACAGGTGAAATATATTCATGGCAATTACGGGCGCGGGACATTTACCTTCCTGGGTGGTCACGATCCGGAAGATTACCGGCACTATGTTGGTGATCCGCCCACCAGGCTCGAACTGCACAAGAATTCTCCCGGTTACCGCTTGATTCTCAACAATGTGCTTTTTCCGTCAGCCCGGAAAAAGGAGCAGAAAACGTAATCAGCGGAGGATATAATGCACGAATTCATTGTCAAAACATCCAGCCGGAATGAGTTTGTAGATATAACTGATCGGGTACGGGCTCTGGTTCAAGAAAGTGAAGTTGAGGCGGGACTCTGCACGGTCTATTGCCCGCACACCACTGCCGCCATCACCATTAACGAAAATGCCGACCCCGACGTGACAGAAGATATTTTACGAAAATTAAGTACCTTGATCCCGACCCGGGAAAATTACCGACATATCGAGGGTAATTCTGATGCGCATATTAAATCGTCACTGGTAGGAAACTCCGCCCAGATTATAATCCACAACGGTTCTCTGCGACTGGGAACCTGGCAGGGGGTCTACTTCTGTGAATTTGACGGACCCCGCACCCGCAAAGTATGGGTATCATTAATAAAAACGGACAGATAACCGAGATTATCTGTCCGTAAAGTCAGGGAAGTCGTAATTTACTTCTTGTTGAAGTATTCCAGAACGCCGAGTCCGATGGCGATCAGAATGAGAGTTTGTGAGAAATTATTCCAGCCCGCCGCCGAAATAATAATCGCTCCACCCGAGAGTTGAGTGATAATTCCCAGTAAGAGCGCAACCAAACCGGCTAAAAGTGCGACAAGAATCCATGTTTTCATAACCCCTCCTTAATGTTTTTGGTTAATGATTTTCACACATTACTATTATAATATTTATTTTCATGAATGTCAACTATTCAAAAATCCTTTTTTCGTCTTTGCCGGGCTTTGCCAACTCTTTTTCAGATTTGGCAATGATTAATGTACCGCAGCTGTCGCTCCAGACGTTGGTTGAGGTGCGCAGCATATCCAGTATCCGATCAACCGCCAGTATCATTCCGATGCCCTCCAGCGGCAGACCGACCGCTTTCAGGACAATGGACATCATAACCAGCCCTGCCATTGGAATACCGGCAGCTCCGATAGAGGCGAGCAGCGCCGTGACAACGACAGTAAACTGGGCGGTGATGCTCAGCTCGATTCCATAGACCTGGGCGATGAACATCGCCGCCACACATTCGTAAAGAGCCGTTCCATCCATATTGACCGTTGCGCCGAGTGGTAGAACAAAACTTGATATTTTATTGGAAATGCCAGCCTTCTTCTCGGCACACTCCATGGTCAGCGGAAGCGTCGCCGAGCTGGATGAGGTTGTAAAAGCGGTTAACAAAGCCACACTCATATTTTTCAGGTGAGTTAATGGATTCTCCTTCGCCAAAATGATAATCATCAGTGGCAGGTTGATCGAATAGTGCCAAAGCAAACCGATGACGACGGTAATGAAATAGAGCCCCAGGGATTGGAAAATCTCCAGACCGGTGGTGGCGGTGATTTTGGCAACCAAACCAAAAACTCCCAACGGTGCAAAGAGAATGATAAAATGGGTGATATTCATCATGACCTCAAAACCAGCGTAGAAAAAATCGGTCAGGAGTGTTTTATAGGAACCGTTCAGGCGGGAAATGAAAATCCCGAGGATAATGCAGAAGAAAATGATCGGTAATATTTCGCTGTTGACCATAGATGAAATAGGATTGGTGGGAATAATGCGGTACAACAAATCCTGTAGGCTGCCGACTGCCAGAGAATCGGCGTCCGGATTTGCGGAGAGGGTGATGTCGGCGTTTTTCCCCGGCTGTATCAAGTTGACAAGAAATAGTCCCGTTAAAATAGCCAACAGGCTAGAAGCCATATAGTAAAGCATAGTTTTTAAACCGAGCCGCCCCAGGTTTTTAGAATCTCCGATTCCCAAAACACCCGATGTAATGGAGGTGAAAATCAGTGGAACGATGATCATTTTCAATAAGCGCAGAAATAGATCACCGACGACTGTCGCAAGGGGTAGAATTGATTGACCGAGAAAAATACCCGACAGAAGTCCCAGGAATATGCCAATGAAAATCCAGGCGGTCAGTGGTATCTTTTTAAAATAAACCAGTACTTTTTGATTCATTAAGACATCCCCCGTGAATTAAATTATTTGAAAATTAGGAAATAAGGATCGAATATCAAATATTTCGGCATATTTTTATTGAAATTATAGGAAAAAGAGTTAATATTCTAAAAGATGAGACCCAAACCGAACGCCAAGATCAATCTTTTTTTACTTTTCTTAATCATTGCGATCCTCTTCTTTCTCCATTTTCGGCGGGTCCGGCAGGATATTATTAATTCCCATCAAAGGGAAACCACCACGGAGCAACAATGAAACAGCTGAACCCGGAACAGGCACTGCTTTTAATCATTGACGTTCAGGCGAAATTGGTCCCGGTCATGTCCGATGCAAAGCAGCTGATCGGTCGTTTGATTACATTGATCAAAGGTATGCAACTGTTGCATATTCCGATCATTTATACAGAACAGTATCCCAAAGGCTTGGGACCGACGGTTCCTGAAATTCTGGGTTTACTTAAAAACAAGGAACGATTTGAAAAGCAATCCTTTTCCTGCTGCCTCAATACGGATTTTAATGAGGCTCTGAAACAGCGTCAGCGCCCACAGATTCTGGTCGCAGGTATTGAAGCCCATGTCTGTGTTTTCCAGACCTGTCAAGATTTGCTGGAAGCCGGTTATGATGTCTATCTGATCGCCGACGCCAGCGCCAGTCGCAGAGAAAGTGATCAAAATCTGGCGATCCGGGTACTGGAAAGGAGCGGGATAAATCTGCGCAGTACCGAAATGGCGCTGTTTGAGCTGCTCCGGACTTCCCGACATGAAAAATTCAAAGAAGTATCAACAATAATCAAATAGGTGAATTAATGGACTTGAAACGAATTCAAAAGGCAATTTCTGAGAAAAAGATTGACGGCTGGCTGTTCTATGATTTTCATCATTCAGACGCCATGGCATACCGGATATTGGGGCTGGACGCTTCGAAATTTACCACCCGGCGCTGGTTTTACTTTGTACCGGCACAGGGAAAGGCGGTCCGGATTGTATCAGCCGTCGAGGCGAAAAAGCTGGATTCACTGCCCGGTGACAAGAGGGTATACTGCTCCTGGGGTGATTTGCACCGGATGTTACGAGAAACCCTGGTGAACGCCAGGAAAATCGCAATGCAGTATTCACCCAGCTGCAATATTCCCTATATCTCGGTGGTGGATGCCGGGACGGTTGAATTGATTCGTTCTTACGGTGTGGAAATCGTATCCTCGGCGGATTTGGTGCAATCCTTTGAAGCAGTAATAGACGAGGCTGGTTACGAGGCGCATCTGGAAGCAGGTGCAAAGGTTCAGCGCATCAAAGACCAGGCATTCGCACTGATTGCCGAAAAAATCAGACAGGGTGAAGCGATTACCGAATATGCGGTACAGCAGTACATTGTCCGGCGGTTTGAAGAGGAGGGCTTGACCGATGATGGTGATCATCCGATCGTCGGCGTAAATGATCACCCGGCGGACCCCCATTTTGAACCGACGCCTGAGAATACGTATACGATTAAGCAGGGTGACACCGTGCTGATTGATCTGTGGGCACGGAAGAATGATCCCAACGGTATTTATTATGATATCACCTGGTGCGGCTTCATCGGCGCTGTGCCGCCGGCAAAATATAGGCAGATTTTTAATATCGTCCGGGATGCCCGTAACGCCGCCCGGGATTTTATTCGTGAGCGCTTTAGAAAAAATGAACCCTGCTACGGATTCGAAGTAGATGATGTCTGCCGGCAGGTGGTTATTGACGCCGGCTATGGGGACTATTTTGTACACCGTACCGGGCATTCCATCGGGCGGGAGGTTCATGGTAATGGGGTCCATATTGACAATCTGGAAACCAAAGACGACCGCCAGCTGGTACCGGGAATCTGTTTTTCCATTGAGCCGGGTATCTATCTGCCCGATGAGATGGCGGTACGTTCCGAGATCAATGTCTTTATCACTGAGGACAGACAGGTAGTCGTCGCCGGTGCGGAGCAGGAGGAATTGCTTTTACTGAAGTAGTAAGACGTTAGTAATGAAAAACTTTCTGCATTCACTCGTCATTTTCTGTTTGTTGCTACTGTTGCGGTTTTGCAGCCATCACTTCAGCTATATACCGCCGCCGGATGCGCAAATTGAAACCGGTCATTTTGCCCTGTTTTACAACGAGCTGTATCCTAAAGATTCGAAAGTAAAAGAGATATTTGAACCGACTGCTGTTTCGGTCAATATCATCCAGGAAGGACAGACTATTATCAGTGATAGGTTTAATGCCGGCTCCTGGAATCTCTATCCGGTTCCCGAAGGTGTTTTTGTGGTGGATTTGGAAATTGATTATCCTCGGCAGCCGGTTACACTGCAAAGAACATTTAATTCCAAAATCGGGTCGGTCAATACCTTGTATGTCGAATTCTGGCGGGTTGAACCGGTGGAGCTGCAATCCAATGTACAAGCCATCCGGGCAAATTATGCCGGAGAAACGCTGGATTACATCCTGAATTCGAAACGCGCAGGAAAACAACTAAGCTTTGATGACGTTCAGCGGTTTGAAACACAGCGATGAGCGGGAGAAAAAGATATTTCTAATCCACCTTTTCACGAACAGATTCCAGTAAATTCTGGAGTGTCTCAACTGTCTGATCCAGAGACTTTGAATTCACTAACCGATTCCGGATTTCAGCGGCGTTGGGGAAGCCGTGCACGTAATAGCGATAGAATTTTTTCATAATCCGGTTGACGTGATCATCATCGGAAAATTGCCGTTCGAGCCGAATCTGCGATAGACACATCGCCACTTTTTCCGCCAGAGTCGGTCCAGTGTAACCCTGTTCTCCGCGCTGTAGTTGCCCAATCTGCCGGAAAATCCAGGGATTGCCGATAGCTGCCCGACCGATCATTACGGCGTCGCAGCCGGTTATTTTCTCCATTCGCAGCGCATCTTCGGGAGTTCTGATATCACCATTACCAATGACCGGTATCGAGACCATTTTTTTTAGTTCGGCAATCAAAGTCCAATTGGCTTTGTTGCGAAATCCGTCGGAAGCGGTGCGGGGGTGAAGCGTAATGCCGGCGATGCCGGCGTTTTGGAGGATTTCAGCGACATTTTGAACCACAATTGACTGCTGGTTCCAGCCGGCGCGGATTTTTGCCGTCACGGGTGTCTGAACCGCGTGGACCACGCTTTTCGTGATGGATTCGAGAAGCGGGAGGTCTTTTAGCAACGCTGCCCCGGCATTTTTACTGACAACCTTCCTGACTGAACAGCCGAAATTCAGATCAATTAAATCCGGCTTATAACGTTCTTCAATGATAACCGCTGCGTCAGCCATGACTTGCGGATTGTGTCCGAACATCTGGATACCGATTGGTCGCTCGGCGGTGCAAAATTTAAGATAGTTGAAGGATTTCTCCGATTCCCGGACGATTCCTTCAGAGCTGACAAACTCCGTATAAACCATGCCGGCGCCCATTTTTTTGCATAGCTGACGAAAGGAGGAATCGGTGTAGCCGGACATTGGTGCCAGGAAAACGGAATTATTTATTTCCAGATTGGTTATTTTCACGGTGTAATATAGCATATTGAGGCGGGAATAATCAATCAGATAAAAGAATGCTGTACGTGTTGAAAAAGCTTTGACATTCTGAAGAAATATCTGCAAATTCCGCAGGTTTTTAAAGGAGTCTAAAATTATGTCGAAAGTATGTGAAATATGTGGTAAAAGACCGATCTACGGCAATAATGTCAGTCATGCTCATAATAAGACGCGCCGTCGCTGGGAACCGAACCTTACCAAAATGAGAATTGAAATAAACGGTTCGGTCAAAACGGCTAAAGTATGTACTTCCTGTCTGAAAAAGGGCAATCTGAAGAAAGCGGTCTAATTTATTTACGCTATAGAAAAGCCGAGCCCCTGGGAGAAAACAGGGGCTCTTCTTTTATCAGATGTGGAGAGAGAGAACTACTTATTCATCATCTTCCGCAGGATTGCCGGTATGTTGCGGTCATTTATGTCGGTCACCTGATCCACCAGACTTTTTTCATCTTCCGGAAAAGATATCTTGATATTGGGTTTACGGTATTCATTGGATTCGTAAGAATTTGCCTCACATTCCCGCTTGCCCTCAACTGAGGAGATTTCTTCAGCGAACATTTCCTCTTTTGCAGGGATGGTGACCGATTTACTCTTTTGATTGTCCTCGGTTCTTGTTTTACCACCGAATCCCGTTGCAATTATCGTAATCATAATCTCATCGGTCAGATTCTCGTCAATCACGGCACCGATAATGATATCGGCATCGCTGCCGGCTTCTTCAGTGATGATTTTGCAGGCTTCATCAACCTCAAACAGGTTTAGGTCTTCTCCACCGGTCACATTAATCAGTAATCCGTTGGCGCCGGCGATATTCATATCGTTCAACAGCGGACTGGAGATCGCCTGCTGGGCAGCCAGGACGGCTCGTTCGTCACCGGTTGCCAGACCAGTACCCATAATGGCATCGCCCATGTTTTTCATAATAGTTTTGACATCGGCGAAGTCGAGATTGATGATTCCGTGGCGATTGATCAGATCGGAAATTCCCTTGGTAGCCTGATACAGGACACTGTCCGCCGTCTGAAAAGCCTGTCGGATAGATGTTTTCCGATCGACAATATTCAGTAGCCGCTGATTGGGGATGGTGATCAGAGTATCCACATTGTCACGCAATTCGCGGATGCCTTCTTCGGCGCGTTGCATCCGCTTTGGTCCTTCGAAATGAAAAGGTTTGGTCACGATGCCGACAGTCAAGCAACCCTGCTCTTTTGCTAATTTGGCAATCAGGGGTGAAGCACCGGTTCCGGTTCCACCACCCATACCGGCGGTAATAAAGACCATATCGGCGCCGTTCAGGGTATTGGCAACCGGCTGGCGATCGGCTTCCATCGCCATTTTACCTACCTCTTTAACGGCGCCTGCTCCCAGACCCCGGGTCAGGTCTTTACCGATCTGTACTTTGGTCGGTGCCAGATTGTTGTCCAGGTCCTGGGCATCGGTGTTGACCGCAATGAAATCAACGCCGGTCAATCCAGATTCGATCATCCGGTTGATGGCATTGCCGCCGCCACCGCCGACGCCGATTACCTTCAATTTTGCCTGCTGGTTTGCTAAATCGTCAAATTCAAATAACATTTTTACCTCCACATATAATTTTTTTACATGATGCTTTCGGTTAAGTTTTTCAGCCAGTCCCAGATTCTGCTCAACCATGATTCGGAACCTGCCGGCTTTATCCGATTGTTTAATTTTTCCTGTAAGGCAAACTGCAGCATTCCGATGGCGGCAGCATAGCCAGGATGATTCAATTCCTCTTCGCACCCGGAATAGTTGGTCGGAAAGCCGATCCGCGCCGGCATGTGAAAAATTGACTCCGCCAGCTCTTCACAACCTTTTATCAGAGCACCACCGCCGGTAATGACGACGGACTGGATTGAGGTGAAGGGGACATCGGCTTTTTTCGCTTCCATAAAGGCTTCCCGCAGGATTTCCTCCATCCTGGGTTCGATATATTCGGCTAATTTCAGCAGCGGCAGCTCCCGAGCAGGTCGGTTTCCGATGCTTTCGATTTTAATTATTGCTTCCCGGTCTACATTTTTAGTGAAGCAGTAGCCGTGATTTTTCTTAATATTTTCTGCATTCTCATGAGGTATGCGCAGCAGATAGGCGATATCGCTGGTCACCAGTTGGTCGCCAAAATTCACAACGCCGGTATGGTGAATCCCGTCGTCGGCGTAGACAATTACATCGGTAGTGCCGGAACCGATGTCAATCAGAATAGAACCCGCCTCTTTTTCGGCAAGCGTTAAAACACTGACTGAGGACGCAAGAGACTGGAGAATGAAGTTTCTGATTGTCAAATCAATGTTTTTGAAACAGCGGGTCAGATTAGATGCTACAGTTGTGCTGTAAGTTGTGATGTGGACTTTGGCTTCCAGTCGTCTCCCTAGCAGATTGATCGGATTTTTAATCCCGCTCTGTTCGTCAACCGTAAATTCCTGAGGCATTACATGCAGAATCTGGCGATCAACGGGCAGGGGGATGGCACGGGTATGTTCAATGACGCGATCAATGTCTTCCTGTTCAATTTCGCGGGCTTCGCCGATACCGCCGCGGGTGTCCCGGGAGATGGCAATCATTCCCTGGGTATTCATGCTGCGAATGTGATCACCGCTGATGCTGACATAACAGCTGGATACGGATGTTCCCGCCATGGTCTCAGCGGCATTCACCGCCTGACTGATCGTCTGACTTAATTTCTCGATATTGACTACGGCGCCTCTTTTCAAGCCCCTGGTCTCGACAAATCCGTAGCCCTTGATCAGCGGATTTCCCGTTTCGGGATTTACCTCGGCGATTAATGCACAGGTCTTATGGGTACCGATGTCAACACCGGTAAGCGTTTGATTTCTTAATCTCATCGGTTTTTCATCCTATGAACGTCTTTCTTTTACAACGATCTGTTTATTCCAGCGAAGATCAAGATATTGATAATCGCTTAAATTGCGTCTGCCGTTTAACCGGTTTTGAAAATTTGCCAAAATACTGAGCTGATCGGGCAAATTACCGTTACCCAGATAGATGGGTGTGCCACTGTTGACTGTATATAAAATAAAATTGCCGTTCTCCCAATAATGCATTTCCGATATTTCGGCATAGAGCTCCGGTGCAGATATGAGAGTCGCATGAACAATCTCAACAATATCCCGTAATTTTTGATTGGGCACATAGTAGCCGGGCAGGTAGTCCAGTGAGTCATCGTCAAAACCGGAAATCACCGGTGGATTGCTGCCCAGCGGCTGTTTGGGGATGGGTAATACAATACCCTCAGCGTCAACGAGAAAGAGTTCTTTGTGATGGATGTAGCAAATGGGTATTCGTTCGCTGATGAGAATATTGACCTGGTTGGGATAGGCTTTGCTCACGGCGGCGGCTTTGATATATGGATTTTGTTCAAGTCGGGCTTGAATGGTTGCCGGATCCAGCGACTGAATATGAATATCAAGACCGATATCAGCCATCTGGAGAATATCGTTTTCCGTTAAAATCGAAATGCCCTGGATATTGATTGCGCTTACTTTAAAAAGATCAATGTAATTGCACCAGGAAATGGCGCCATAAATCAGGAAAACGAAGCTGGTCAATGATCCCAACCCGAAAAGCAGTCGAAAAATCAGTTTAATTACCGGATATTTGGTTTCTTCTGTGGTTTTCATTGTCTGTAACTGTCCTTAACAGGCAAATCAGGGTTCTCAATATAAACCATAAGGGATTCGGTCCGATCGTCCGAACCATAGAGCCAGCTGCCTTTATGGTCGCCCCCCAAAAAGCCTGAGAACCCTGATGTAAACCTGTCAGTTGATCTAATACTCAATTTATCCACCGGTTGTTAAATCCTGTTTAATTGTTTTTATAATAGTATTGACATTCCCGGCGCCGAGGGTAATAATCATATCGCCGGGTTTGTAGAGTGACTTAATCAGATTCGGCACCTCGGCAAGTTTGTGCACATAATGGACATTTGACATTCCCTTGGTCCGGAGAATACCTTCGATCAGCTGACCGGATACGCCGGGTACCGGTTTTTCACGCGCCGGATAGACATCGAGGATAATAAGCACGTCAGCGTGCTCCAGCTCCTCGGCGAAGCGTTTGTATAGTTTTTGTGTCCGGCTATAGAGATGAGGCTGAAAAATAGCCACTATGCGCCGTTTCCAACCCAGGCGGGCGGCTTGTAGGGTTGCCTTGATTTCACCGGGATGGTGGGCGTAATCATCAACCAGTACCAGGTCTTCGCTTTGGTAAACTATTTCAAAGCGTCTCTGGACTCCACGGAATGTCTCAATCGCCTGCTGAATGGTTTTGAAAGGGAGTTCGTATTCCATACTGATCAGGATTGCTGCTAAACAGTTCTGAATGTTATGCCGACCGGGTAATGGCAGGCTGATCGTTCCCAGTTGGTTACCATTACGATAAACATTGAAGGTGCTGTGAGACTGTTGCAGGGTGATATTTTTTACCTGTAGATCGGCTTCTCTTTTTAGTGAATAGGTGAGAAGAGGGACCGTGATCTCGGGTAAAATTTCCTTCACGTGCGCATCGTCTTCATTGGCTATTACTTTACCATAAAAGGGCACCCGGTTGGCGAACTCCGTGAATTTCACCTTCAGATTGTCCATATCGCTGTAAATTTCCAGATGTTCCTCGTCAATTGTGGTGATTACAATGTGGGTGGGATAGAGTTGCAGGAATGATTGATCGTATTCGTCGGCTTCCAGAATAATGGTATCACCGTTGCCGCTGCGGACGTTGGAATTCAGCTTTTGAATCACACCGCCGGATATGATCAGTGGGTCGCAACCGGCTTCGGTGAAGATATGACCGATCAATGATGTAGTGGTGGTTTTCCCGTGGGTACCGGAGACAGCGATACTGTTTGGTCGGATGCGGAGTATTTCGCCAAGCATTTTAGCTCGCTTGATGGTGGGGATGCCCAGCTTGCGGGCTTTCGACAGCTCCGGATTGTCGGAACTTACGGCGGAGGTATAGATGACGACATCTGCGTCCTTCAGATTTTTTGGATGATGTCCGATAAATATACGGATGCCACTCTTTTCAAGCCGCAGAATATTGTCTGAATAATTAATATCGGAACCGCTGACAGTGTATCCCCAGTGGTTTAAAAGCTCCGCCAGACCGCTCATACCGATGCCGCCAATTCCGATAAAGTGCATTTTTTTCAGGTTACCGAACATCACTCGTCATGGTTTTTAAAATATCATCAACAATCAATTTAGCCGAATCCGCGCGAGCCAATTTTTTAGCATTTTGTGCCATCTGTTCTCGTTTCTCCCGATTTTCGACAATCTCCTTTAAGGAAATCTCCATTAATTCCGAATTCAGATTCTTCTGCGGTATGATGATGGAAGCCCCCTCTTTTTCCATAATCCGGGCATTAATTTCCTGATGGTTGCCCGCGGCGGTAGGGAGCGGGATCAGGATAGACGGCTTGCCGTAGAGACAGAGTTCTGCGAGAGTCAGGGCGCCGGCGCGGCTGATAATAATATCGGAAGCAGAGTAGGCGATTCCCATTTCGTGAATAAAGGGCGTTATGTAGACATTTGGATTTTCGGCGAAGCGAAATTTGATTTCTTCGAAATCATTCTGCCCCGTTTGCCAGATAAATTGACATGTCAATCGGGCTGTGAAGTTGTCCAAATGTTCTCTCCAATAGTTGTTAATTGCCCTTGAGCCCTGACTTCCACCGAAAATGAATATCGTAGTGAGACCGTTTTGCAGCTCAAAAAATTGGATTCCTTGCTCTCTGGGTACAGACTCAAGCGAGCGGCGCAGAGGAGTTCCGTAACAGATAATGTTGTCTATATATTCCCGGGTATCTTCAAAGGACGTATAGATGCGTTTTGCCCGTTTACTGAGCATACGCGTTGTTTTTCCGGGGAAGACGTTTTGTTCATGCAGAAAAATCGGCACCTTCAGCATTGCGGCGATGCGGAGCGGTGGTCCTGCAGTGTAACCGCCGGTACCGATAGCCAAGTCCGGGTCGAACTGTCGGATCAGGAAATAGGATTGCACCAAACTGACCAGCAGCCGCACCGGGAAGAGTAGATTGACCAAAATATCTCGGGGCGAAAAGCCGCGCTGAAATCCGCGAATCCAGATTTTTCGGAAGTGATAACCCAGGTTCGGCAAAACTGAGGATTCCAGCCCGTGTTCCGTACCGATAAAGAGAAACTCAAATTTCAAATTTTCAGAGCCTCTTGTCCGAAACTCCTCCAGCAGGGCAATCGCCGGGAAAAGGTGACCGCCGGTGCCGCCACCGGCAATCAGGATTTTCAACAGCTTTTGATCTGCGCTTTTGTCAGCCATTAATTGTCACCAATCTAAGAGGTTTTTCTTTTGATATCATTGTTTTGGAAATATTGAGTAAGATGCCGATACAGGCGAAGTTGTAGAGCATTGCGGAACCGCCGTAGCTTAAAAATGGTAAAGGCAGACCGGTTACCGGCAGGATTCCCGTGACAACTCCTACATTCGCTAATACATAAATAAACATACTGAGAGCCAGTCCGCTGCCGACTAAATTTCCGAAAACCGTGGCGGATCGAATTGATATTTGAATACCCCGGATAAACAGTGCTAAAAACAGAACCATCAGAAACAGGGCGCCAATGAAACCAAACTCTTCGCCGGCAACCGAAAAGACAAAATCCGTGTGCGGTTCGGGCAGAAACAGGTTTTTTTCGACGCTGCCGGCAAGTCCGCGTCCCCAAAACCCACCATTTCCGAGAGTAATCAGCGACTGGTTAATCTGGTAACCGGCACCCTGCAGGTCTGCTTCGTTGCTGAAAGCGCTCAGAATGCGTCTCATTTTATAAGGTGACCGGATTACCGTGATGATGGAAAATATTATGAAAAGTCCGGCGAAAGGAGAGAGATAGACTAGTTTGGTGCCGGCGATGATCATGATCAGGATGCTGATAAATGCAATCACTGCCCCGGTACTGAAATCGGGTTCAATCACGATTAAAACCATCATGACCGTCATAATAATTGCCGGTGGTAAAAAGCCTTTTCGAAAATTATCAATGTCTTGCTGGTGTCGGTCAAAAAAGGAGGCGAGGTATACAATCAGAGCGAATTTTGCCAGCTCCGACGGCTGAAAACGAAAGGGTCCCAGCTGCAACCAGCGCGCCGTTGCGGAATTACCGGTTCGATTGATAATCAGCGTCAAAATCAGCGTAAGCATGGCTAATAAAACCAGCCAGAAGGCGAATTTTTCCAGGTGGTGATAATTCAGCCTCAGAAAAAACAGACCGACCAGAAATCCAGAGACTAATCGGATAAAATGTCCGCGCATATAGAAGCCCGGATCGTTGAATTTAGCCGCCGCCAGGGAAGAACTGGCACTGTATTGAATAACGAAGCCGATACCGATCAAGAGGATGGTCACAATAAAGAAAAATTGGTCAATTGACTGATTATGATGGGTTTTCATGCTTCTTTTTCTGTCATTGCTGTCACGATTTTCTTGAATACCCGACCACGGTGTTCATAATTTTCAAACATGTCGAAACTGGCACAGGCAGGCGCGAGTAAGACGATCTCACCGGCTGCGGCTATTTGAGCCGCCGTTTCCACCGCCGCCTGCAATGAATCGGCATGGCTGAAGGGGATTGTGTCCCGAATGACCACTTCAATCTTTGGGGATGCTTCCCCGATGAGGATTGCGTGCTTGGCGTGTTGCTGCAATTCAGGCAGCAACAGTGTAAAATCTGCATCCTTGTCCCGTCCGCCGAGGATGATGACGACCGGTTTGGAAAAACTTCGTAAGGCGTATCTGACCGACTCCACATTGGTGGCTTTTGAATCGTTATAATATTCTACGCCGGCGATTGTCTGCACGTATTCGAGACGGTGCTCGATTCCTCTGAATCGGCGCAGCGTTTGGATAACCTTTTCTTCCGGAAGCGTATACCCTTCAACGGCGTTCAGGGCTGCCAGAATGTTGAGCAAATTGTGCTCGCCCAGCAGAGAAATATCTTTCCTGGCAAGCAACGCCTGACCATCCGCCTTGTAAATGGTTTTCCGGTCTGCGGTAAAATGCATGCCCGGAATATTTATTAAACCGAAAGGCAATTTTTCTGGACCCTCAGGCAGGTTGTTTTTCAGCAATTTGTCATCGGAAAAATAGATATAGCGATCGGATTCCGTTTGATTTTTACTGATGTTCAATTTTGCCTGCAGATAACGCTTGATATTGTGATCGTAGCGATCCATGTGATCTTCGGTTACATTGAGAATAATGGCAACATTGGGATGAAAATGGATAATCCGTTCCAGCTGAAAGCTGCTTATCTCCAGAATGAACACCTTAGATTTACCGGTATTGTCGAGAGATTGCGGAATCAAGGCTGAAAAGGGCGTCCCGATATTGCCGCCGCAGTAGACATCGTACGGACTGTTTTTAAACATTTCATAGATCAGTGTCGTGGTGGTAGTCTTGCCGTTAGAACCGGTTACCGCGATAATATCCGCCGCCGGCATGAACCAGTAAGCTGCCTCGATCTCACTGACGATTGGAATCGCCGCCGCCTCAATTTTTCGAACCACCGCGGCGGTTGCCGGAATTCCCGGACTGATGACCACCAGATCGGCACGTAAAACCAGTAGGCTGTGCTCTCCGAACTCGGTTTTAATGTTCAGTGACTTGATGACTTGCTGCTGCGGAGCGGTGAAGCTGACCGGATTGATGTCGGACAGCAGGACATCGGCGCCCTTGTGTGCCAGCAGCTCGGCGACGGCAACACCGCTACGGCGCGCTCCCAGCACGGTAATTTTTTTACCCGAAACATCAGTAGGTAATTTCGACACGTCCATCATAATATCTTAAAACTGCTCAAGCTTAAAACCGCCAGTAAAATTCCGATAATCCAGAACCGGATGACAATTTTGCTTTCCGCCCAACCTTTCATTTCAAAATGGTGATGCAGAGGCGCCATCAGAAAAATCCGCTTGCCGGTTCCCGTTTTACGTCGTGTATATTTAAAATATCCGACCTGGAGCAGAACCGAAGCGGTTTCGGCGACAAATACGCCGCCAATCAGGACGAACAGCAATTCTTTTTTCAGCAAAATGGCGATAGTCCAGAGTGCAGTGCCCATGGAAAGCGAACCGGTATCGCCCATAAAAACCTCTGCCGGTTTGCTATTGTACCACAGGAATCCGAGAATTCCGCCGGTGAAAGCGGCGCAAAAAACCGTCAGTTCACCGCTTCCCGGCAGATAGATTGTATTTAAGTAATGACTGAAGTCTGTTCGCCCGGTGACGTAAGAAATAACCGCAAAAGTCAGTGCCGCAATTCCCATCAATCCTGACGCCAGACCGTCGAGACCATCGGTGAGATTGACGGAATTCGAGCCGGCAGTCAGGACAAACACCACAAAGGGGATATAAAAAAGCCCCAGGTTGATTTCCAGATTTTTAAAAAAGGGTACCGAAGTCAGTCCGCGAACAGCTTCGAATTCCGGAGCAAAGTAGAGATAGCCGCCGATGATAAGCCCTAATCCGATCTGACCGCATAATTTGTAACGGGCAATCAGCCCTTTTTTGTATTTTTTTATTACCTTTAAATAATCATCCAAAAATCCGATGCCACCCATCCAGAGCGTAGCAACAACGGCGAGGATGATGTAAATACTTTTCAAATCTGCCCACAGCAGAACCGGAAAAATCACGGCATTCAGGATAATAATACCACCCATTGTCGGAGTACCACTTTTGGAAAGGTGGGAAGGGGGTCCGTCCTCGCGAATAGTCTCGCCGATCTGTCTCTTCTGTAATATTCTCAATACATAAGGACCGACGATAAAACTGATCAACAGCGCTGTGATAGCTGCCATGGCAGCCCGGATAGTGATATACTGAAACAGATTTAAACCGCTGACATATTTTTTTAATGGCACGAGAAGGTGGTATAACATCTAATTTATTAACCCTTCTATGATTTCTTCGAGTTGATTTCCCCGTGAGCCCTTTACCAGGACCGTATCGTCGGATCTGATCTCGTTTTGCAATGCTTTCAGCAGGTCGCTTTTGTTGTGAAAATGCCGGGATTCAGGTCCACCGGCAGCCCGGATGGCTGCATGAGTGACTTCTGTTAGCGGTCCATACAGGTAGACCTGATCAATGGGAGACTCGGCGATCAGTTTTCCGATTTCCTGATGACATGCTTCGGATAGTGTGCCCAATTCAAACATATCACCAAACACCAGAATCCGGCGTCCGGGGAGCCGCATCGCTGTAAATGTTTCAATCGCCGAGCGGGTGCTATCGGGATTGGCATTGTAAGCGTCATTGATAATCCGGCAGCCGGCTGCCCTGATTTGATTAAATCGCTGCTGTAACGGTCGGAAGGATTCCAGAGCAGTAATGATTTCGTTCGGCTCGACTTCAAAATGCTGACCAACGGCTACAGCCGCAAGGGCATTGTGCGCCATTGCCTTTCCGGGAGTATTCAATTTAATCCGAATATTTCGATTGACGGTCAGTGTGGCACAGCCGTTATCGTCAAAATCGTCAATCTTGCCGGAATAAGCGGCAGCTTCCACCTGCATTCCGTAGGTAATTTGACGGCATTTGGGATTCATTTCGCGGATATATTCATCATTCAGATTGATAAAGGCGGTACCGTCGGTATCCAGGGCGTCGAACAATTCCCGCTTTGCTTTCGCCACACCCGCTTTCGACTTGAAAAACTCCGTATGACCAAAGCCAATATTGGTGATCAACCCGGCGCTCGGTTTGGCTAATTCGCACAGCAAGGCGATTTCTCCAAAGTGATTGGTGCCCAGTTCCAGAAGGCTGAAGGTATTCTCGGACTTTATCCTTAACAGCGTCAGCGGCAATCCCAATTGATTATTGAGATTACCGGGCGTGGTGTGCAGATTGAATTTCTTCGCCAGAATGGCGGCACACATTGCCCGTGTGGTGGTTTTTCCGTTGGTTCCCGTGATTGCCAGCACGGGAATCTGAAACTGATTGCGCCAGGTTTGTGCCAATTTCTGCAAAGCAGTTACCGGTGAATCGGTGATCCACAATGGCAACCGTTGACCAGGATTTTGTTCAGCCCACTTTTTGGCAACAATGCACAACACTGCACCACCGGCGAGTGCCTGCCGGACAAAGCGATGACCGTCGGTTTGTTCGCCGGGTAACGCCACGAAGATCGAATTACCGGATACCTGCCGACTGTCAATGACCACGTCGGTGGCTGCTGAATCGAAATTGGTCAATTCTCCGTATCCTGTTTGGCGGATGATCTCAGCGGTTATCATTAATATACTCTTTGACAATTTCTACATCACTAAAGGGGTACTTAACGCCTTTTATCTCCTGGTAATTTTCGTGCCCTTTTCCCAGAATGGCGATAATGTCATTGGATGCCGCATTCCGGATAGCGGATTCAATCGCGGCTTTCCGATTGACGATTTTTTTATACGAGCAGTCCGGCGGGAAACCGGCAAGCGCATCGCAAATAATATCTTCAGGTTCTTCATGACGCGGATTATCCGTCGTTATAATGACAAAGTCAGAATGAGTGGCAGCCGCAGCAGCCATTTGTGGGCGTTTACTTCTGTCCCGGTTACCACCGCAACCGAATAGGGTGATCAATTTACCTTCCGGGGGAACAAGATTGCGCAGAGCGGTTAATACGTTAACGATTGCATCCGGGGTGTGGGCGTAATCTACGAATACGCGCGGTGCACCTGGTCGGGTAATTTCCTGAACCCGCCCGGGTATATATTGTACTTTACTCAGAGCATCGCTGATCTGCTCGGCGGAAAGTCCGCAACAGATAGCGGTTCCCGCAGCAGCCAGAATATTACTGAGATTGAAATAGCCGGAGAGTTTTGATGTCACTGGAATTCGTCTATTTTTATAAATTATTGTGCCGGAGATACTGGTACGGTATTCCACACCGGGACTCCAGCTGAAATCCGCGGTCTTTTTCATCCCGTAAGTAAAGAGAGGAGCGCTGCCGGTCTGGTTGAAATCCGGGGCATGAGGATCATCGGCGTTGGAGAGACGGAAACCCTTATCGCTGACCGCTTTAAAAAGGCGGGTTTTGGCAGCGATATAATGAGTCATATCACCGTAAAAATCCAGGTGATCCTGGGATATATTTGTAAATATACCGCCCAGAAAGTCAATCGTGTCCACCCGGTTCAGCGACAGGGCATGGGCAGATACTTCCATGGCGACATATTCGACCTTCGCCACCACCATTTCGCTTAATATTTGCTGCAGCTGGATCGAGTCGGGCGTTGTTAAATTCAGCAGCTGATAATGATCGTTGATGGAGTACCCGAGCGTCCCGATCGTTCCTCTTGATTTTTGGGCGGATTTAAAAATTTGATTCAGGAGATAAACGGTAGTGGTTTTACCGTTGGTGCCGGTGACGCCGATAATTTTCAAGTGGCGGGAGGGATGTCCGTAGAAATTGGCGGCGACTTGCGCCAGAGCTGCCCGGCTATCCGACACAATAATCTGGGGAACGGCAAGATTTTCAGTTAATTTTTCTGCGACGACAGCGGCGGCATTATTGCGGACGGCTTCCGGGATAAATTTATGACCGTCGGTTTGTTCGCCACGCAGAGCAAAGAACAGATCACCCGCTTTGACCTCTTTGGAATTAAGCTGAAGCGAGTTGATTCTCTCAGGCAGATTACCATGGCGAGAACACTTTATCCCTTTCAGAATTTTTATAGTTTCTCTATTCAAATCCGAACTCGCTTGGTTTCAATTCGATCCGGCAGCGGGTATTGGCAGTGATAACGGCATTCTTGGGTGGATATTGCGATACCACCACGCCGTTGCCGTTGATTTCCGGATCTAAGCCGAGCGACTGCAGAATCGCAATCGCCTGTCGTAAAGTTTTTCCGCTAAGGTCCGGCATCTGGCGGGCGTATTGGTATGTGGACAGCTGCAATTGCCTCGATGAACGTGGCTTTTGAGCAGCCGCCGTAAGGACATCCGGACGCGGTTTCAGGTTGATGGCTTCGGCAATTCTGATATCGGGAGTTTCCAGATATTCTTGCGGAAGGAAAAGATCGTCAGAAAGGTTGACAATGCGGTTAAATATTTCCCGCAGTACCGGCGCCGAAACATTGCCGCCGGTATGTTCGATTCCCTTTGGATTGTCAACAACGATAACGCTGAGCAGCCGGGGATTATGCGCCGGAAAAAATCCCACAAAGGTAGCCACATAGTCGGTCTGGCTGTAGCCCGTATCAATGACTTTTTGGGCGGTCCCGGTTTTACCGGCAATGGTCATCCCGTTGATGTCGGCTTTAATACCGGTACCGCTCTGGACCGTTAGTCGCAGCAGGTCGCGCATCAGTTGCATGGTCTCAGGTGAAGCCACCCGGCGAATATACTGAGGCTTACCTTGGTGCAGGACGATTCCATCCTTGGTCTTGATGGATTTAACCAGCTGCGGTTTTAACAGATAACCGCCGTTGGCGATGGCGGAGTAGGCGTAGGCTAACTGAAGCGCCGTAACACAGACACCATGACCAATGGCAACTTGTGCCAGTGCCAGATCATCCCACTGTTTCAGGGGATGAATAATGCCCTGTTCTTCGCCCGGAAACTGGATATCGGTTTTAACACCGAAACCGTAGCGTCTGGTATAATTGAAAACGTCATCTTTTCCGATTTTCTGGGCAACTTTGATCGTGCCGATATTACTGCTTTTCTTAATTACCTCAGCAAATGACAGGCGGTCGTATTTCTTATGATCATGGATCACATGTCTGCCGATAGCGATATGTCCCTTTTCACAATCAATCGTATCCTGAGGTTGAATGCTGTTTTGATCAAATGCGGCAGTCGCCGTGACAATTTTAAAGGTAGAGCCTGGTTCGAAAATATCGGTGACCACCCGATTGATCTGATAGGATACCGGATATTTCATCGGATTGTTTGGGTCAAAGCCGGGAATCGAGACCATTGCCAGGATTTCACCGTTTTGCGGATCAATGATAATCCCCATGGCTTTATCCGCATTATGTTTTTGATACGCGAGCATCAACTCTTCATAAAGGATCGCCTGGTATTCATGGTCAATGGTCAATACAATATCATTGCCGTCAATTGTCTCCTGATAAGGCAGGTCAGGACGGTTATTGAGTCGTCCCCAGCCATCTTTCAGGGTCACCTGCCAGCCGGGTGTTCCGGAAAGATAAGGTTCGAATTCCTTTTCGAGTCCCACAATGCCGTGATTATCCACGTCGGTAAAGCCGATCAATTGCCCCGTAATTTCACCGAATGGGTAATTCCGGCGGATGCGCCTTTCAATGACGAAGCCGCTGTGATACTGATATTTATCCAGGAAATCCTGGATTTCCTTGTGCGGAAGGTTGCGCTCAAGCCAGACAAACGTCTGATCCGATTGCATAGTGCGCAGATATTTTGAATAATTGGGACGTAAAAGGCTGCTCAACTCCCTGGCTATCTGCTCCTTTTCTTTGATCAGGTAGGGATGCACGGCAACATTGTACTGAACGATGTCAACGGTTAAGGCTTTGTGGTTACGATCGAAAATAGAACCCCGGATAGGGGGAATGGTTCTACGATAATCCGCCTGTTTGCGGCATAACGCCTGATACTTAGCGGTGTTGACCACCTGAATGAAAAGGAGGCGCGCTGCAACGAAGCCCCAAAAGAGGATTAGAACGGCGGATATCAGGACAGTGCGTCTCTTTATATGATAGTAAACAACCGACATTTTTCTATTCTGTTTTTAACTCCGCTACCACAACTGCCAGCGTTTCAGGAGGTGGTGTCCACATATTCAGTTCCTGAATAGCGATCTGTTTGATACGATCCGCTCGCGCCAGACGATCAATTTCCACCGAAGATAGCCGATTCTGAGTCACCAGATTGGCTTCTTCCCGTTTTAGCACATCAATCTCTTTATATAGCTGATTGGTATAGTTAAAAATCCATACGTAAAAAACCATAAAACCAATCAGAAAAAAGAACAATCCCGACATGATGAGATTCTTTCGACGGCTTTTACTGATTTTTTTCTTTTTCATAGCTTCATCCAGTTTAATCCAGTCTTTCAGCTACCCGCAGTTTGGCGCTGCGGGCGCGCGGATTATTGCTGATTTCCTCTTTGGTGGGGAGAATTGGTTTCGGCGTCAGGATTTTAAAAGCGGCACGATGATGGCACCGGCAAACTGGAAACTCTTTCGGACAGATACAGTCGGTAGATTCCGTTTTAAAAAGCTGTTTTACAATCCGGTCTTCCAGACTATGGTAGGCAATGACGACCAGTCGTCCGCCGGGATTCATGACGTCGCGGGCATCCTTCAGAGCCTGTTCCAGAGCCCCCAGCTCCTGATTAACGGCAATTCGTAATGCCTGAAATATTCTACTTAGGGTTTTATTGGCGAATTGGGGTGCCGCTTTCTGTTTTACCAGCGCAGCCAGCTGCCTGGTGGTTTGAATAGCTGATTTTTCGCGCTCCTTTACAATCAACCGGGCGATTGCTTTTGCATGGCGTTCTTCTCCGTATTCCTGAAAAATCCGGGTTAGTTCAGACAATTCTGCCCGATTGATAATATCGGCAGCAGTTTGTTTAAGAGTGGGGGAAAAGCGCATGTCCAGCGGTCCGTCGCACGCATAGGAGAAACCCCGCTCGGGGTCATCAAGTCCGTAGGACGACAGCCCCAGATCCATGAGAATTCCGTCAACTTTAAGGTTACCATTGCGAAAACAGATTTTCTTGAGCTGGGCGAAGTTCGAGTTTATGAATAGATGTTTTTGGGGAATGTCCAGATGGTGGGTGCAGTACTGTACCGCGGTGGGGTCGGCGTCAATCCCAATCAGGAAAGCGTTTTGACTCAGATGAGCGGAGAGCTCTTTGAAATGACCACCGGTACCGAGCGTCGCATCCAGATAAATCCCGTCTGATTTTGTGACCAGATACTGTATAGTTTCTTTGGGTAAAACTGGCTCATGAATGGTGGTCATTGACCTAAATCCGCTTAAACGATTATAAGATATCGGCTAAATCTTCATAATAATCATCATCCAGTGGGATTTGGGATTCTTGGTGTTTAGCCAATGTCTCCGGATCCCATAATTCCAGGTAATTCAGAACGCCAATAATGACGACTTCCTTCTCGATGTTGGCAAAATCCAGATGCTCCTGGGGGATGAGAACACGGCCCTGCTTATCACATTTCAGTCGGATGGAATTACGCGAGAAGGTTCGGATGAACGCCCGGTTTTTCTTTTTGAACTGGGATAATTTTTGCAGTTTTTCCGTGAAATTCTCCCACTCGGGTTCCGGATAAGCCACCAGACAGGGATCGGAGCCTTTTGTGATGAAGAAGGCACATTCGGGCTCGGCACCGTCACTCCAGCGGCGATACTTTGCCGGAATACTCAGACGATTTTTTTCATCTAAAAAATGTCTTGATTCGCCGGCAAAAGTAGTAATCATCATCTCCGAAAAACTTTGGGAATTTTTGGGATTTCTCCCCACATCTACCCACAATTATAGGATAAAATAGAGTTATTGTCAAGTAAATTTTTACATTTACCTGACGTAATGAGATTTTATAGGGGAAAAATTAGCGGCGCAGCAGGATTGACCGCACGATTCCGTCCTTGGTAATAATCAAGCGGGTCGGTATGCCGGTCTTACCGATGGAGCCCAGCGGTTGGTTATTCAGGGACAGTTCGACTTTTGACGGTCGTCCGACCCGCACATCAAACTGCCGTTCGGCTTTCCATTCACGGCGGATGTTAGGGAGATAGTTGGCTTCGGTGGTATCAATTTCATCGGTGATGACTCGCACCCAGCAGGTGTCTTTCGTCATCAGGACTAAAGAGAGCAGCTGGGATTCGGGTTCCTGTGCTATCTCCTCAATGTTTGTCTCCGGTTCGACGTTTGTAGTATCAACCAGATCAACTGGTGGTGGAATTTTATCCGTCACGGTACTGACGGGAGATGGTTTGTTTTTCTCCTCTTCCATGAGCACCTGTTTGAGAACCGAAATAACAAAGATAAGAATGACCAAGATGATAGTAATGGCGGCGATATTGCGCCGTTTATTGCCATTTGTCACCGGTGTATCTTTGGCTGTCAGGAAATTTGATTCTTCTTTTTCGGTTTCCTGAACCTTTTTGGGGACATTTTTACCGGTATATGCCTCGTATTCTTTTAGAACCGAAACCGGATCGGCGCCCAGTTCGGAAGCATAGGTCTTTAAAAACAGACGGATATATGTCTCGGGCAATCTAGAAAAATCACCTTTTTCAAAGGCGTCCAGGATTGATTTGTTTACTTTTATTTTGCTGGAAATCTGTTCAAGCGAGATGCCCTTGGATTCCCGGAGTTTTTTCAGTTCCTCATAAAACATATTAACATCCGTTTTTTATTGACCCACAACGGACTAAATATTATAAATAAAGTTATTAAATTCAATATAAAGTTTATAGCAGTGAATTTAATTCATTCAGACATGTCTGGAAAAACCGGGCGATTGGAAAGCCCACGACATTATAGAAACAGCCAACGATGTCTTTTACAAATACGGCGCTGAAATCCTGAATCCCGTAAGCGCCGGCTTTGTCGAAAGGCGGATAACGGTTCGCATAAATATTAATCATCGGTGGACTTAATGGGAAAAATGTAACGTCGGTTTTTTCTGCATCGGTGAGTAGTTTTCCGTTCCGAGAATTCAGAATACAGTAACCGGTATAGACCTGGTGCGTCGCACCGCTGAGCAGATTGAGCATTTCAACAGCCCGGGTGCGGTCTGCCGGTTTTCCCAGAATCAGCCCGTCTTTGACGACGATGGTATCTGCCCCGATGATCCAGGCATCGCGATAGTGTTTTGAAACATCCAGGGCTTTTTGTCTGGCATGGTTTTGAACCAGCAATGCGGGACATACCGTTTCGTCTTCCGGTTCGTGATAGTCGGATGGGTGAACCGAAAAGTCAATTCCCGCCAGTGCCAGAATCCGTTTTCGACGGGGAGATGCCGAAGCGAGGATGACCGGTTTATTATGCCAGTTAATTAGTGAGTCCATTATCCGGCTTTCACCATTTTACCGATATAGTCATTTCTGGTATTTGAGAGGTTGGATTTAGCTTTGATTTTGTAGATATATATGCCTTTTGCAACGGTATCGCCGAAATCATCTGTTCCGTCCCAGTGGAGCATATTGAAACCGGGCAGATACACCTGGTCTGAATCAAGTGTCCGGATTTTGAGACCCCTGACAGTGTAGATGGTGCAGCTGATGGTGGCTGAGTGGGTCAGCTGAAAGGTGATATCAGTTGCACCGGTGAAGGGATTGGGAAAATTTACGACTCTTTCCAAGGCAAAATCAGACGAGGGGAGGAGTGTGAAATTCGCCGAGGCAGTTGCGGGGTTGTTGTTATTATCCCAGGCGGTGACAACCACGCTGTTTTCACCTTCAGGGAGATTGGGGAGCGGATAAATGACGGAACCGGAGGAGTCACTATCCGTGTCATATGTGAAATAATCAGTAATGATGTGGGATTGGTTTTTATCATTATTGAATATAAGGGTGATATTATGTCCCAGCTTGCCGGCAATGTTTATTCCGATGGGATCGCGGATGACGATTTCCAGCTGATTTACAGGAGTCACCACATCACCATTTCTGAAATCAAGGTCAAAGAAGCCGATTGCGATTTCCGGTCCGGTGGTATCGAAAACCGCTGCGGAGCCGAAATAGTATATCGGCGCATAATAACCGGCTGCTGTCTCTCCGGTTTCTTCATTCCAGCCGATCGCCGTGATTTTACCGGTGAGTCCGGCATAGTTCAAATCTTTGGGGATATAAAATTTCGATAACAATTGACCGTTGCTTATATTTACCAGACCTGTGAAGAGAATTTCACCCGGCAGGGTGTAGGAAAGCGATTGTTCTTTGCGATTGCCGTCTAGATAGAAGCGGGTTACCCGGCGGCTGCTGTCGTACAATTTCAGGATTCCGGTACCCGAATAGTCTGACAGACGGTCGTCTACTCCGGCAGTAACGACGACGCTGGATAGGGCTTTTACCGTATCTTTTGACAGGGGACTGAATTCGAGATCGTAGTAGGGCAGGGCGAGATAAAGAGCCGGATCACCGAAGAGGATATACTTTTCGTTGTTTTCATTCAAGCCGCCGGCTAAGCTGGAGATAATCTGAAGCACTTTTCCGATTCGGAGACGATTGGCGGATTTATCGTTGAATAAGGTTGTGATCCAACGGTTCACAAAAGAAGCATTGGGACCCGGGTAAGTCGCCCGGCTGGCAGCCAGAGCGGCAATTCCGCCATCGTCGGGTTCAATCACCAGCGCTTCCGGGAAACAACTGCCTGAAATATCGTCGAACTGTCCCCAGCTGCAGGTACCGGCGATCCAGAAAGGGAGTTTCATTCCTGTATTGATCCGTCCCAGATCGCGGTTCATTTCCAGTACATACTCCTGAGCCCAGACAGTCGGACTACCGTGTCCGAAATAGTTTATGATTGTAGTGCCGTCTTCCAGTTGTTTCAAAATATCCACGGTGGCGTCCGGTTTTTTGACACCGTAAGTCGTGGCGTCCTGGATCTCCGGGTATTCCAGGAGATACAGCTTTTTAATATCAATAGACATCGGCAGATAGTTGGCAATTTTGTTTTCGGTGTCGGTAATATGCTCCTGTTCGTTGGTGTTGGGACGTACGGGATCGTCTGCTACCAGGGTGATGGTACTGCGCCAGTCCCCGTAAACCGGTTCCAGGATATAGGAGCGGATTTTTTCCACGACCGCGCTGGCTTCAGCCGGTGTCCGGATATTGATGCGACCGATGGCTACATCCATCTTACGATCCGGCCCGACAGCATAGGCAAAACGCATATCGGATGCATAAGAATGAAAGCCGGAATTTCCACTACTCCCTTCCACCTGGTAGGTCATGACGTGATTGCCGGTTTTTGATTCAATATGACGGTAATCAAAGGTACCATCTCCAAATAGCAGAACATACTCCGGTGGAACCGCCCAGTTGTTGAGAGCATAGGTGAAAAATTGGCGAATAGCGTGAGGATCAACGATATCGGCGTTGAATTCCCGCAGGATTTGACTCTGCAGAACGACAAGAGAACTGAGCCGGTCACTGCTTTTGACCTCTTCTGAATGGAGATTTGCCAGCTCCTGAGCGGCGTCTTTGAATGCTTCGTCGGTGATAATGACATACTGAGCGGCAATATCCGGGCGCCGCAGGGAATTCCACTGCGGCTGCTCAATGGCGACAATCTTTTCGGGCGATAAATATTTGGAGCTGTTGGTCAGCAGGTAGTGCGAGCGATTTCTGAGTAAATTTTGGGACCTGAACGTGAAATGGTCGTTACTTACCGGATTAATGTCAAGGTATCTGACGTTTTTCCAGTCAGTGATATCATACAGGATTGCCTCGCTAAAGCCGATATCACTGAGCTGATACTCCACAACTCCGGATTTTGCCGGACCCCAAAAATCCAGTTCGTTGCCCCTTGGTTTCAGCGGCGCTTCGTAGCGGATTTGTATAAAATCGAGGTGCGCCGATCCGGATGCAATACTGGCGGAGTAATTGATCTTGATGATATTGGATTCGCCAGGCTTGAGATTGATTGCATAACTTTTCGAGGAGACAAACCAGTGATTGGTGGTCCAGGAGCCGATCAGAGTTGAAGGTGTAGCTGTATTGATTAAATACAGCCTGTAGGAATGCGCAGTTGAGTTGGTGGTTCCGCGGGTTTTCAGGCTTAAGGTTGCCGGATATTGAAACGAAGGTGGGTCTTCAGCAGTTTTGGCGGGGATTTGGAAAGCGATAGAAAGATTGGCTCCGGAACTGGCGAATTTTTCGCCGTACCAGTCCTTTCCCGAGCGTAAAAAATTGGTCAGTTCCAGTTCGTGCCGGTCAATTTTTTCATATTTTGACACCGCTGTGTCGGGACTTGCCGAGGAGCCGGAAAAGAGCTGCATGATTTTCGGTTGACCGGGATCAGCGGCAATCAACAGCCAGTAGTAATTCACGTTGGAATAGGCATTGCGGTGAAATTGGAGTGCGCCGTTGGGACCGGCATCCACGCCGCTCGTAGCACGTCCGTAAAAGATAATGGCGTCATCCTGGTCGAATGAGCCGTCATCACCGCCCCTGATTTTACGACTGTTTTCCATCAGGTTATCAAGTAGAGCAATACCGGGGGTGGCGCTGATTTCACGCCCGCCGGTGACGTTTGAATATAGGAATATCTGATCCGTGTCAATGGTCTGATTTGTCAGCCCGGCTGCGACTAAATCCTGATAGCTGATTGAATAGATACCATCTTTTTTTACAGTGATCCGAAACCAGGTTCCGGTTGGATAAGCCACGGTTTTCGCCAATTGTCGGGAAGGATATCGCTGCCATTTTTGAATATACTTTCGATTAAGGAAAGCTGATCTCAGCGAATTATTCGCCGGTACAGTTCTCTCATTATCAGGAGCCGCCCGGCGCGCATAGGTTACCGAGATTTCAAGTGACCGGATTACTTGTAAATGTTGCGAATCCAAGGCTTTCAGCGGGTAAATAATTAGCTCGCCCACAGGATTAAAACGGAGGTAGCCGATCTCTAAAACCTCCCAAACAGGTCGGCTGTTGATCCGTTCGATATCCTCAACGGTGAGGGGCTTTTCAAGCGCCACGATTTCTGTTGTTACGTTGGAGATCCGGACCTGAGGCTGATCCGGCGTCGGTAGCGAGAGAGAAAAGGACCAATAGGGTATCGCTAACTGTGAACTAATCGGGACAGCATCTGCCAGTCCCAAACAGAACATTGATGCCGAATCGGGATAATCGTCCGCATTTCGCCATTCGACTTGAGAAATATCCGCTACCCGCAAGTGCAATCCGTTCTCTGTTTCGGACAGTATTTCCGTCTGGTAGGCATCCAGATAGGTAAGCAGGAAAAGAGGCAGGCAGAACAGGATGATATATTTTACTTTGATTTGATGTTTCATCAGTTTAAGAAATTTAATTGTGAAAAGGCGGATTCGCAATACGACAAACAAGAATTCGATAATTTTCAATCTTAATGGTGACAAAATGTTCCCGCCGTGGAGCAAATCCGAAACCTTTTCCGATTATGGTATTTAAAGAAAATGAATGGTGCAAACCTATGATTTCAGGACTTCCCCCAAAATTTTAGAAGAAAGCAAGTTGTTTAGAATTTTGAGTATTTTTAATCAACTTAGTAATAGAACAGGGGCTACGCGCAAAGACAGCCCTTATTCCATCTCCGAGGGCGT
>DSAS01000187.1 GCA_011046365.1 Fidelibacterota bacterium | reverse complement strand
CTATTGCGATGCTGGAAATTATTCAATAACCTGGACGCCGGAATTCATTTCGTCGGGTGTTTATATCTGCCGTTTGATTGCCGGTAATAATTCCAATATGATAAAAATGATGTACCTGAAATAGCATGAAAAGATATCTTACTTTTTCTTTAATTTTGTTATCTTTAATTTGCTATAGTCAGAGTTTCTGGCAATCACAAATTGTCTATTATGGTGAAGACAGCTCTCTGGTGTATGTTTCCGATGCAGAAGGCAATTGTATCCCGGATTTCAGCTATGCCGGTTACATGGGTGGACTACAAGCCATTCCCGATGTACCGGTTGTGAAAACACTGGCACCGTTGGACGGAGATAATACGACGCGGATCATGAATGCTCTGTCTCAGATATATTACATGCCGTCCGATGAAAATGGTTTTCGGGGTACTTTACTCTTAGAGCCGGGAATTTGGGAAATCAGAGGGACCATCATTTTTAAGTATTCCGGTGTGGTACTCCGTGGCTCGGGAGATGGCGACGATCCAACTTTTAACACGATTCTATACGCTACCGGAAATTCACCCGCCCAACGCACGGTGTTGATGGTTGGCGGTGGTACTTTAAATAATCGCTGGCGTGACGAAGTAGCCGGAACCCGGAAAGATATTATCAGTGATACTGTTTTTGTCGGAGAGCGAAAATTCGTTGTGAGCGATGCATCGGTATACACAGTTGGTGATAACATTATCATTTATCATCCCTGTACAGAAGCCTGGTTGCAATCTATTGATTATGGTGGAACTCATAGCAATGAAAGTGGTGCTACCGAAGAGGATATTCCGTGGACTGTGGGAAGTTGGCCGATCGTATTCAATCGTTATATTACGGCAATTCAAGGTGATACCGTCACCATCGATGCGCCCGTGTTCAACACTCTAATCAGAGAGTTGTCCCAATCTTATGTCTACAAGTACAGCCGAAGTAACCTAAAAACTAAAATTGGCATTGAAAACCTGCGGATTGATATTGAAACAGCCGGTGGTACGGATGAAGATCATGCCTGGCAGGCATTGGATTTGGTACAAATTGAGGATGCTTGGGTACGGAATTGCACCTTCCTACATTTTGGACAATCCGGTATTCGCTGCAATACTGCTACTCGGATTACAGCCGAAAACTGTCGTGCACTGGATCCGGTTAGTATTATTACGGGAGAGCGGCGTTATAATTTTAATGTTTACACAGCATCTCAACAAATACTGTTTAAAAATTGTCATGCCAGCAATGGTCGTCATCATTATGTATCCAACGGTACAACATATACTTCCGGGTGTGTGTTTCTGGATTGTACGTCTTCCGGAGCCTACACAAGCAGTGAAGGACACCGTAGTTGGTCAATGGGTCTGCTTTTTGATAATCATGAAGAACTGGATGGTCCGCGATCTGGGTTGAATCCACGACTGCTTGGGCTATATAACAGAGGATACTATGGGACCAGTCACGGATGGGCTGCCGCCCATTCAGTGGCTTGGAATTGCGATGTTGCAAACGGTTACCTGATTGTTCAAAAACCGCCAACTGCTCAGAATTATGCCATTGGTTGTTTCGGATATCGAATTACAGGAGAATTACCTTATGCGGAGTTTGAGGAACCGGAAGGCTATATTGAAGGTTCTAACCAACCGGGCTTGGATCCACGCTCTTTGTATTTGGCACAACTGGAAGAAAGACGCCGGGCAGCGGTGAATGTTATTGATCAAGAAGAACAATTTGTCAAACACTTTCGGCTTTTACCAAATTATCCAAATCCGTTCAATGCCGGAACGATGATTCCTTTCTTTTTGGATAAACCGGTAAAAATAAAACTAACAATTTATAATATACACGGACAGGAAGTTGCTATATTAATTAATAATTATTTACCTGCCGGTGAATATTATGAATGGTGGGATGGTAATAACGCTGAAGGTAAACCGATGCCTTCCGGTCTCTATTTTTATTCGCTTTTGGCTGACCAAAATATTCAGTCTGGCAAAATGCTGTTTATTAAATAAAATTTCAGTGCATCTAAGATGTTTTACTCGTCAGATATAATGATAAAGGGGTTTCTATTTTTATTAATGATTATCCTTATTGGTGGTGCATTAATAAATTGTTCAGGTAGTGATCGAGAATTAATAGATGTGTCTGCCATTGATCATGACCGCATCCTGTCCGCTGCAAATCGTTATCTTCAGGAAGAACCGTTGACTGTTACGGCATATTTCTGTGATCGTTCAGCTGGCAGTTTAAATGATTACTATTCCGAAGGTGATTACTGGTGGCCAGACCCTGAAAATCCCGATTGTCCGTATATTCGGCGGGATGGTCTGACAAATCCGGATAATTTTGTTAAACATCGTCAACTTTTACGACGATTTAGCATCCAGGTTCCGGCTCTCGTGGCAGCCTATAAAATTACAAATAAAAAGAAATATGCCGATAAAGCAATAGAGCACTTATCTGCCTGGTTTGTAGCCGATGAGACTCGTATGAATCCAAACTTGCTCTACGCTCAGGCTATCAAAGGACGGGTGACCGGGCGGGGAATTGGTATTATTGATACCATTCATTTAGTGGAGGTCGCTCAATCAGTCATCATTCTCGATGAGTTACACGCCATAGATGCAGAAATGCTGAATGCCATAAAAAAGTGGTTTAGTGAATACCTCGAGTGGATTTTCACCCATGACTATGGAATCGCTGAAAGGGACAATGGAAATAACCACAGTACCTGTTGGGCAATGCAAGTGGCAGCTTATGCGAAATTGGTTGGCGATAAGGAGAAACTGGACTATTGCCGTAATTTTTACAAAACAGTTTTATTACCAGAGCAGATGTCTGCGAATGGCAGTTTTCCCAAGGAGTTGAATCGCACCAAACCTTATAGTTACTCGCTTTTTAATTTAGACGTAATGGCTATGGTGTGTCAAATTTTATCCACTAAAAGAGACAATCTGTGGTTTTATCAAACGGAAGATGGGCGCGGTATTGATAATGCTGTAGCATTTATGTTTCCCTATGTTAAAGAAAAAAGCCAGTGGCCTTATCCACCGGATGTTATGTATTTTGATCACTGGCCTGTTCGTCATCCGTTTTTGCTGTTTGCGGGACTCGCTTATAACCATCTTAACTACCTTGATGTGTGGAGAACCCTTGAACCGGACCCAGAAATTGACGAAGTACTTCGCAATTTTCCCATCAGACAGCCGGTTTTGTGGATAAATTAGAGTGAGGACAAATATGCGGCGCCTAAGTGTTCTGATATTGATTAGTGTAATAGTAACTGGTTTTCTTTCTGCAGGAGACGTTGTCGATCAACATACAATCACCGGGATTGGTCAACAATTGATCCAAAAAGATGATATTTTAGAGGGTCGTTTTCCCGAATACACCGTCAATGGCGAATGGCAATTCCGGAAAAACCCAAACTGGCTGTCTGGTTTTATTGGCGGTGAACTGTGGTATTTATATGAGATGACCGGTAATGCTGAATTTAAAAACCGGGCTTTACGACATGCTGATCAGATTGCGATATATGCTGGTATTGATTATACCCACGATATGGGTTTTATATTTTTACCTACCTGTGTGAAATCTTATCAGATGACCGGTGAAATCAAGTACCGGGATGCCGCAATCCAGGCAGCCGATATGTTGATGAAACGGTTTAATGCCAAAGGTAAGTTTATCAGGGCTTGGGGCAAACTCGGTTCTGATGACCGGACGGGGTTGATGATTATCGATACAATGATGAATCTGGAATTGCTGTTCTGGGCGGCTGGAGAATCCGGTGACTACCGCTATTATGATATCGCCTACCAGCATGCCTTAACGACGATGAAAGAACATATCCGTCCGGATGGTTCCTCATACCATGTGGTGGAATTTGATCCGTCTAATGGTGAAATTATCAAAAAATATACCCATCAGGGCTACGCAGACGAATCGACGTGGGCGCGGGGACAAGCCTGGGGAATTTATGGTTTCACAACGGCGTTCAAGTACACGAAGGATCTGCGTTTTCTCAAGACCGCCCAACGAATGGCTGACTATTTCAGTGTCCATCTTCCCCAAGACAAAATCCCCTGTTGGGATTTGACGCTCGCAGAAAAGTATGCTGAAAGAGACGCTTCAGCCGGCGCTATCGCCGCCGCAGGGTTGTTTCAATTGGGGGATCTGTCTCAAACCAAATGCGCCGGGGAAAAATATCAAAAACTCGCTTTAGAAATTACTACTAGTCTGATTACTGGCTATCTATTTTCACAGTCAGAGCGTCCAAAAGAGGAGGGGATTCTGCTGCATACAGTTTACCATCATCACAAGCAATGGGGCGTGAACGAATCCTATCCACCCGGCGACTACTATCTGATTGAAGCTGTCAAACGGCAATGGGAGCATCAGCACTCGCAAAGGATACATCCGGAAAAATCTGGACGCCAAGTCATTAACCTGAATGAAGACTGGTATTATCTGGAGGAAGCGATTCTCTATATCCCGCAATTGCATCTAGCGACAAAAGCCTGGCAAAGAATAGATTTACCGCATACCTGGAATAACTTTGATGCTACAGATAATTCCCCCGGGTATCGTCGTGACATTAGCTGGTACCGAAAGGACTTGAATATTCCTGAACTGACGGATAATCGGCGTTTGATTCTATATTTTGAAGGTGTGAATATCCTCAGTGAGGTATATGTGAATGGGAAATATGCCGGTGGACATACTGGCGGATATCTTGGATTCGAAATTGATATCACACCTTATGTCCGATCCGGTGCTCTAAACACAATTTTAGTTCGTGTGGATAACTCTTATAACCCTCACATAATACCCTCACAAAAATCCGACTTTGTAATTTATGGTGGCATCACGAGGGATGTGTGGCTCAAGGTACTACCTGCCGAGTACATTGATAAAATTATTGTTGATACGCCAGTAGTTACTGGTTTGGTTGCAGAAACCGATTTGGTATTGCGAGTAAAAAATTCAGGATCAAAAGCGGTTAGGCGCAGAATTATTGCCGAGTTATTTGACCTTAATGGGAATAGAATCAAAAAAAGCGAAGAGAAAATAACATTACCGCCTGGAGAGAGTGAACATAAAATATCCTTTCCTAAATTAACAAATCCTTTACTATGGTCACCAGATTCACCGAATTTGTATTCAGTCACCGTGCGGTTATTAAGTGGCAATAGTACCCTTGATTCACTGGCTGAAAAATTCGGGTATCGCTGGTTTGAATTCAAGGAACATGGACCTTTTTATCTGAATGGAGAACGGCTGTTATTACGAGGAACACACCGGCACGAGGAATGGGCGGGCTACGGAAATGCCCTCCCAAACGAATTACACCGTAAGGATATTCAGATGATTAAGGAAATGGGAGCAAATTTTGTTCGTTTAGCACATTATCCCCAGGATCCGGAAATTTATAAAGCCTGCGATGAACTGGGATTACTGGTCTGGGATGAAGTTCCTTGGTGTCGCGGTGGTATGGGAGGTATTGAATGGCAGAAAAATACGAAACGGATACTCAAAGAAATGATCCTCCAGAATTTCAATCATCCGTCCATCATTATCTGGTCACTGGGTAATGAGCTTTACTGGCTGCCGGATCATGATAATGGCGGGAATGTGGATTCACTGCGGGCGTTTCTATCTGAAATGAATGATCTGGCGCATCAGTTGGATCCTTCACGAGTCACGGCTATACGAAAGTTTTACGAGGGCGCCGACATTGTTGATGTATTTTCACCATCAATCTGGGCTGGTTGGTATTCGGGTGTTTATAAAAATTTTGAAAAAGCGATTAGTAAATCTCGAAATGACTATAAGCGCTTTTTTCATGCGGAATACGGCGGTTCCAGCCACCTTGGTCGCCATGTTGAAAATCCAATCACCGGCGATGGCATGATAAATCTGGAAGGCTGGGAAGAGGATATTAACCAGGTCAGGGTTGCAAATATCGCCAGGGAAGGAGATTGGAGCGAGAACTATATTGTCGATCTCTTTGACTGGCATTTGCATGTTTCGGAGAATCTGGATTGGTTTACAGGTAATGCGCAATGGGCTTTTAAGGATTTTGCCACCCCTTTACGCCCGGAGAATGCGATTCCTTATATGAATCAAAAGGGCTTGGTTGACCGTGCCGGCAATCCAAAAGACGGCTATTATGTTTTTAAAAGCTACTGGACGACCTCCCCCGAGTTTTGTTACATCGAATCCCATACCTGGACGGAGAGACAAGGGCTTAAAGGAGAAGCGAAAGAGGTTTGTGTGTACAGCAATGCCGCCGAAGTGGAGTTATTCGTGAATAGTCAGAGCCAGGGGCGAAAAAAACGAAATATAGAAGAATTTCCTGCCTGTGGTTTAAACTGGGAAGTGTCATTTAAAAATGGTCAAAATGAGGTAATCGCTGTTGGGATGAATGCAGGGGAAGAGACTTGCCGCGATACAGTGCTGTTCAATTATTCCTTTGAAAAATCAGGTAAACCGGACCGGATTGAATTGTCATCTAAACGTTTATCAAATGGAAATTACCTCGTTGAGGCTTTGGTTGTTGACAAGAACGGCCGACGTTGTCTGGATTATAATCAACGGGTCTATTTTTCCAGTGCTGGCTCCGGTCATCTCCTGGTAAATTACGGGACATATACCCGTTGTGATGTCATTGAAGCTGCCAATGGAAGAGCCGCGATCGAGTTTGTACCCGTCCCCGGCGAGGCGGCAGTGATCGAATGTCGTAACCAGGATTTTAAGGGCAGTTATCTGAGGATTGAAGAATAACGAGATAAATGTGAAACATTTCAGGGTACTCTTGATCGAAAGAAACCAATGAGTTTCCGGATGGGCTGTTGTCGTTCGATCGTGCTTGTTTTATTATTTATTCTTAGTAATGAAACTTTGGTAAGCGCTGATGAGCATCGGCTGAATTTTCTCCGCGCTTATGAAATAGAAACGCTGAGCTCATCCCTGGACAATCCAACTTCCGAATTACGGGCATATATTAATGTTCTCCGACAGACAGCCGATTCATTAACGCAAATCAGACCGTGGAGTGTTACCTACCACCGCTGTCCTAATCCGGATATCGATCCGCATGATTATTACAGTGAAAGCACTTACTGGTGGCCGGATCCAACAGACCCAACAGCGCCGTATATTCGTAAAGATGGGATTCATAATCCTGACCGGTTTCTTAAGCATAAGGATGATTTAAATATTCTGTGTAAGTCTGTTCTGTTGTTAAGTGTTGCAGCGTATCTGTTTGAAGAACCAAAATATGCAGAAAAAGCTGAAGAGTTCGTCAGAGTGTGGTTCATTGATCCAAAAACGCGGATGAATCCCAATGCCAAATACGCCCAGGTTATTCCCAACAGTGATCGTAAAAGGGGCGTCGGAATCCTCGATACTCGCCGGTTTGTCTATCTCCTGGAGGGCGTTCAGGTGCTAAAAAAAGCCGGGTATTGGGATGAAAAACTGGAATATGGGCTGCAACATTGGTTTTCAGAGTACTTGGATTGGATGCTGGAGAGTTATTATGGGATTGATGAACGAGAACGTGGAAACAATCATTCCACCTGGTATGCCGTTCAATTGGCTGCCTATGCCCACTATACCGGACGTCTTGATATTGTCGAAGATACCTGGCAATATGCGCGAAAAATACTGCTGGAAGAACAGATCGAATCAGATGGAAAGATGCCTCGAGAGATGCAGCGGACACGTTCGCTGAGTTATATGATTTTCAATCTGGATGCTTGGACGTTGCTAAGCCGGATGGCTGAGTTGGATGGTATCGGGTTCTGGACGCTTGAGAATGACCGGGGCGGTTCCCTGGCAAAATCAGTGGCATTCGTTTTTCCATATCTTGAGAATCCTAAAAAATGGCACTCAAAACAGATCATCTCCTATCAGCTTCGTGAGCGATTGTTTTTAATATTCGGCGGTCTCGCCCTGCAAAATCCGCAGATGATTGACCTTTATTGCTCCATCATGTCCACGGATATTATCGTTAATGAGGTGCTTCTCTTTTTTACAAATATGATGCTAGTAGCCGGTATCTTGTAATCTGTCGGACCATGCCAAACCTCCCCACAGCACTTGTAATTGGGTAGTTTGTGTTGCGATTAATGGACACTCTAAGCTATATCCTAAAAACTCAATATGTATTTTATGTATGCTTGACGTAAAAGGATTTTCGGATAATAAAGCGATTCGCAGAATAAATATCCTACTACCTTACAGATTGTAGAAACTTCCGATGTAGATTTAAAGAATTGTTTCAGGGCAAAGGTGATTCGATCACTGAGTTCTTCTGGTGTTTTAGCAATCCAATCGGTAAAGAAGTGTGCTTTTAACAGTAGCCAGATTCGCTCGATTGGATTAAAATCGGGAGAACAGGGCGGCAGGTATTCATGATTCATTCCATGACATTCCAGCTGTTTGGACTTGTGCCAGGAGGCGTTATCCATAATCAAAAGGACTTCATGGCAATCCACTGCTTTGGCCAATTGGTTTAGAGATATCTGGAACATATCACTATTGCAGTAATTGACCTGCAAGGCTTCCATCTGACCGCTACCCGGACAGACCGCTCCGATAACACTTTCGCGGATGTGAGTGCCCGAATAGGACAGCGTCCGCTTCTCACCTTTTCGGACCCAACGCCGCCTGGGACGTGGATCACCCTCTATTCCAGTTTCATCAATGTACCAGAGTTCCCAGCCCTCAGACTGCCACCTTTCTAATTTCTTCAAGTATTCTGCCCGTTGCTCCTGATCCTGATTGACCGGATAACTGCGCGGGAAACGGTAGACATATCCCTCCCGATGGACCTTGCGAACCAAGGTCGAATAATGACATTGAAGATCAATCTCATCCTTCAGATAACCATGTAAACTTCGTAAAGTCCAATGGGCATATCCAGCCTGATCGGGATTCTCGAGCAAGTCCTTGATTTGTCGCATCACTTCATCCGTAATTACCGGCGGACGGCCCGACCGAGGCTGATAAATGAGACCATCAATACCACGCTCATTATATAACGTAATCCAACGGTTCAAGGTGTGTACCGTGACCAAAGAGGATTTAGCAATCGTTTTCTTACTGATCCCTTCAAATAATAAAAAAATCGCATTAAGACGAATGTATCCCTTTTTGGTGGGAGAGGCATCCATTGCGATCCGAATTTCTTCAATACTGGTATTCTCTGGATTGGCGCTTGTCTCTCTCACACATATAGCATAAGTATAATAAAATCAAAAAGCTACTTTTTTTCTATAATCGGACATTATTTTTGCAATTCGCTATTAAAGGATCCGTATACCCCTTCGGTATACCCCGGTTTTGATTTTACCGACGGTAAAAAAATATTATAACCTAATTCCCAAGCTTGATACGAGGGTTCTCCCAAGGGGACCCCTTTGGGGGATTCCCTTCACCCGCTCTCCCGACGAGAAAAGCACATTTCGTACCATTTTTCCAAGTGAAAATATGCGGTTTTCTGGCAAAAGAGGGTTGTCAATTTTGGTCAGACTCCTCGAGGAGAAGTTTCAAGAGGTGGTCTCCGTATCCGGTTTCGGTATCCGGTAAGACCATTAATTATAAACTGAATAGGATAAATTTGGGGTGCATTGCTGTACTCCGGAAGCTCGTGCTTTGGCTTTCGTTAGAGCGTTCAATAAGTGCTGTATCCTTTAATCATTTGCATGCTTTTTTAAACAGTCCTAAATCCTTAAATTCACTCGTTATTTTTGAATGGAGTTAAATCAGCATTAAGGGAAATTTTGATGGTACGACAACCTAAAGTCAATGGCATAAATCGGGTCGGTGGTGATTAAAATTAACCGGGTAGTGAAAAACAGTATTTCCGAGAAAATCGGTATTCGGGCTGGTGATATGCTTATTTCCCTGAATGAGCATGCGATCAACGACCAACTGGATTACTATTTTTATCAGTCGGAAGAAGTCATTGATATATTGTTTAGCCGGCACAATCAGAAGCGGCAGGTGCAGATTGAGAAATCCTGTGAAGAGGATTTGGGTCTGGAACTCGAAGATTTCCATCTGAAAGTGTGCTCTAATAACTGCATCTTTTGTTTTATCAAACAGAATCCGCCGGGAATGCGCCGACCGATTTATATTTGTGATGAGGACTACCGCTACTCCTTTTTATACGGCAACTATATCACACTAACCGGTATCAGCGATTTGGAATTACGGCGGATTGCAGAGCAGCGACTTTCGCCGCTCTATATCTCCGTGCATGCCACCGATTCGCGGGTACGCAAATCCATATTCCGCTTTAAATCCGACGACGACCTGATGGGAAAAATTGCCTATCTGGTCAAGAATCGGATCGAACTACACACCCAGGTTGTCCTGGTGCCGGGGATCAATGATGGCGACGTGTTGCAGAATACCATTGACGACCTGTATCAGTTTCGAGAAATGATCAAAACGCTGGCGGTTGTACCGGTAGGGCTGACCCGGCATCGCCGCCATTTACCGAAAATCGAAGCGGTGTCGTCAGCGCTGGCGACGGAATTGGTACGCCGATCTGCAAAATGGAACCGCCAATATCGCAACAATGAAGGCGATCCCTTTGTTTATCTCTCCGATGAGTTTTACCTGCTGGCGGATTTAACTTTTCCGGCTGATCGGGACTACGGTCCCTATTATCAGCTGGAAAATGGTGTGGGATTGTGTCGTCAGTTAATAAATTCAATGGGCGAATCCGGGGGGACGAGTTTGTCGCGATCCATGAAGATCTGTCTGGTCACCGGAAAACTGGCTGAACCGGTGCTGTGCAACTTTGTCCTGCCGTATCTGGACGGAATACCGAAATTGAATGCCGACGTTATAAGTATTAACAATCAGTTTTTCGGTCTAACCGTGACAGTGTCGGGGCTGCTCACTGGTGGTGACATCGCGGGTCAATTTCCCCGGAATGCCGAATACGATTGTATCTTTTTACCGCCGAATTGTATCAATCAGGATGGTTTGCTGCTGGATGATATGAGTGTGGTTGAATTGTCGAAAATTTTAAAAATGCCAGTAAAAATAGGAGAATACGATATTAAACGGATGGTGAGCAAGATTGAAGAGTGAGCCGACGGTAGCGATTATCGGGCGACCGAATGTCGGAAAATCTACTCTGTTCAATCGTATTGCCCGGAAGCGGAAATCCATCGTCCATCCCCAGGCTGGGATAACCCGTGACCGCATCTATGAAACGGTCAACTGGGCTGGTCGCCAATTCCGTTTGATTGACACCGGTGGCTATGTTCCGGAAAGTCGGGATACGATCGAGAGTGCCGTCCGGGCGCAGGTTGAATTGGCGATTCAGGAAGCCGATCTGATTCTGTTTCTGGTGGATATAACTGATCAGATTATGCCGATGGACAGCCAGATCGCCGAATTGCTCCGCACCGTCGTAAAGCCGATTATTCTGATTGCCAATAAGTGTGATAATGAAAAGCGTGAAAACACCCGTTTTGAGTTTTATAAACTGGGTTTTGGGGAGGTATTTCCTATTTCTGCTCTAAACGGTCGCCGCATCGGCGATCTTCTGGACCTGATTCTTGATAATTTGCCCTCTGCCGCCCCGGAAAAGCAGGAGGCACCGGACCATCCACGGCTGGCTATCGTCGGGATGCCCAATGCCGGAAAATCTTCGGTTGTCAACGCAATTCTCGGCATTGAAAAAAATATCGTCACAGAAATTCCCGGCACAACCCGTGATTCCATTGACTCAGAAATAAAATATTATGGCGAGCCAATCACTTTGATTGACACCGCCGGTTTACGAAAAAAGAGCAATATCAAGGACAGCATCGAATTTTACAGCAGTGTCCGTACCGACCGGGCGATTCAGCGCTGCAATGTCGTGCTGCTCGTAATTGATGCGCTGAAAGGCTTTAACCGTCAGGACGCCCATATTGTGCGAACAATTATAGACCGGAAAAAAGGGTTGGTGATCGTAATTAATAAGTGGGACCTGATTGAAAAAGACTCCAAAACACTGAAAAACTTTCGACAGGATATCATTGACCGTTTCCCGGAAATTGCCTATTACCCGATGATCTTTATCTCGGCTTTGACAAAACAACGTGTCGGACAGATCCTGAAAACCGCCACCGATGTCTATCGGTCTCTGGCGCAACGTATTCCTACCAACCGGCTCAATAAATATTTTCAGGAGGTTATCAACCGCACTCCACCGCCGGCTGTTATGGGAAAACATATCCAGATTAAATATGTCACCCAGGTCAAAACTAATCCGCCGGTGATTCTGTTTTTTTGCAATGATCCGAAAAATATCAAGGAGGATTATCGTCGTTTTTTGGAAAATCAGTTACGCAAAGAGTTTGATTTCACCGGTGTACCGGTGACGCTGCTCTTTCGGCAGAAATAACTTATGATCCTGAGAATAATTATAGCGACTCTTTTGATTTTCACAGGCGCCCTGTTTCCCGCTGATGATTCCCATACGGCGATCATGGCATATCTCCAGTCCATCAAACCAGCGGAATCCACTAAATCTCTCGAGATAAAACCAATTAAATCTCTGTTGATCCATCCGCATCAGCGGGGAAAATTGCTGGGGAAAGCCCAATATTCCCGTCCGAATCTGGATAACGAACAACTCTATCGCAGCTCTGCGGGAAATTTTTTATTTCACTATACTGAAACCGGCTACGATGCCGTTGATCCGCTGTCAACCAACGCGGACGGCGTCCCGGATTATATCTATGAGGCGGCGCTTGCGGCGGAATACGCCTACCGGATTTTGGTGGACACCCTCGGTTTTGATCCGCCACCCGTGGACGATTCCGCCACACCGGAAACGGATATTTACGTGATGAATCTGGGTGGCAGTGCCTACGCTTACACCTACAATGAAAATGAAGTTGTTTCAACCAGCCGGTCTGATGACTGGACCGCCTATACGACGATTGATAATGATTATAGCGAAATGGGTTATCACACCAGAGGACTAAATGGAATGCGGGTGACCATTGCCCATGAATATTTTCATGTGGTGCAATTGGGGTATAATTGGTATTGGGAAAATGATCTGCCGGGGAGCAACGGTGACACCTATTTTCTGGAATGGTCGTCCACCTGGTTCGAAGAACGGGCTTATCCGGAAATTAACGATTATGTGCAGTATGTCAATGGATTTTTCGCCAATCCAACCCGCTCGATCTGGCACAGCAGCTATGCCTATGCCCTGGGTCCTTTTATTGCCTATTTGATTGATATTTACGGTGATGAGCGATTGATTCAGAAGGTTTGGGAAAAGATCAAGAGTCAGTATGCGCTACAGGCACTGATGGACGTGATCAGTGAGTATGGCGGCGACCTGGCGAACCAGTATAACAGTTTTATGGCTGCCTGCTACTATACAGGCGCCCGGTATAATGAATTGTATGCCGTTTCTCCAGACGCCCGACTCTTTCCTGAGATGGTACTGACGAAGCGGTCATTTGTTGATTCCCTGCTGATCGAAGGAGCGGTCAATCCATTGGCGACTGCGCCGTATGCGGTCTCGTTTACGACGAACCAGTTTTTAAATTTAGAGGTCAAGTCACCAGTGAGTGGGGAGTTCAAAGGCAGTTATCTGATCGATCAATATTCGGCGGGTGATTTTTTTCGCAAATTCGCCGATCAGACGGAGGTCTTTGTCGGAGAAACCCGGAGAAGTGATCAGCTGGCTCTCTTTGTAACCAATACTTCCATTGAGCAGAGCCGGGATTTACATCTCGAATTGACTATCACCGAAACATTCCCGACGAAAATTCTGGAGCTCTGGGCAAATCCTTATTCCAGCCAGCGTCATGCTTCGCTGAAATTTAATCTGCAACTGGGTAAATTTATTGACAAGCTGCAGCTGCAGATTTATAATCTGCTCGGTCAGCAGGTCTACAGCCGCATCATTGACGGTGAAAATCTCAATCCGGGAATTCTGCTTTTAGAAATCAGGTCCGCGGAATTGCAGATCCGCAACATCAGTTCGGGTATCTATTTTTTACGTCTGCTGGCTGATGATTCCGAAGTGGTACGCAAGTTTACAATTATTAATTAAAGCTACTATTTTTTTGAATTATCAAATCAAGCAGCCGTCCGAATGCATCCTGAGAGTAAAGGGCTCAAAGTTCGTTGCCCGGGTTTATCCGGCTGAATCCCGGGAAGAAGCCCGAAAAGTAGTGGGAGACGTGGAGACAGAACATGCCAAAGCCACTCATGTCTGCTGGGCTTGCCGGTTAGATCAGAACGGGCAGATTCTTGGCTACAGCTCCGACGCCGGTGAACCTTCCGGTTCGGCGGGAGCGCCGATTCTGGCAGCGATTGAGAACCAGAAACTGGTCAATGTCCTCTGCCTGGTAGTCCGCTATTTCGGTGGAACGAAGTTGGGCATAGGTGGTTTGGTTCGCGCCTACAGCACGGCGGCAGCGGAAGCATTGGAAGCGGCAGGCAGGCAGAAGCATACTCCCAAGTCCACCCTGATAATCCGTTGTGATCCAGCCGAATATTCGGACATTATGCGTATTTTAAGAAGGTACCGTCTTTCGGTTCAGCCCGAATATACTGAAACGCATGTTACCGTTCGGGTTGAAGTTCGGGTGCAAGACCTTGACCGACTGAAGGCGGATATTGAAACGCTGGATTCTGCAGCGTGGGTGTGTGAGTCACAAGGCAAGCGGAAATGAAAATATCCTGCAATGGCGATACGTTTTTAGAACCGTGATCATCACGGTGGGCACCTCTCGGACGGTTCAAGTTTCCCCGACGAGGGGGCATGCTTTCCGCGCCCGAAGTCCAGCTCCCATATTTAAAGTGTTGGTTCTAAAAATATAGGATATACCATTGCAGGATACATTTCAAAGACCTCACAATTCAATATAAACTATTGGTGGCTAAGCTTCAAGCCCTTTTCGAAAAAATTTACAATTTTTTCAGATAAGAATTATGCTTTTGAAGATTTGTCGGCTGAGCGGATTTCGTTCCAGATTTCATCCATCTCCTTCAGCGAGGTATCGCGAAGCTTCTGGTTTTTCTTCTTCAGCCGTTTCTCGATATATTGAAATCGTTTGACAAATTTTTTCGAGGTGTCTGTCAGAGCTTTCTCGGGATTAATTTCCAGGAAGCGGGAGAGATTGACCAGCGAAAAGAGGATATCACCGAATTCGATATTGATAGCGGATTTATCCGCGTTTTTGATAGCTGTTCGTAATTCCTCGATTTCTTCATGCACTTTTTCCCAGACCGAATCAATTTTATCCCAATCGAAACCGACTTCCGCAGCGCGTTCCTGAATGCGGCGGGCAAGGAGCAGCGCCGGGAGGGTCTTGGGCAGCCCCTCCATCAGAGATTTCCGACCCTCTTTTAGTTTAATCTCTTCCCAGTTTTGTTTAATGTCCCGGATATTATTAACCACAACATCGCCAAAAACATGAGGGTGCCGGCGTTCCAGCTTGTCGCAGATATTTTTCAGGGAGTCAGCCAGTGAGAAGCGATTATTTTCTTCGGCGATATCAGCCTGAAAGACGATGTGAAGCAAAAGATCGCCCAATTCCTCCTTTAGTTTTTCCAGATTGCCTGCATGGATGGCTTCGATAGTTTCGTAGGTTTCCTCAAGAAAGTAGGGGGTGAGAGATTCCGGTGTCTGAGCGCGGTCCCATTGGCATCCCGCCGGACTGCGCAGTGTTTTGACGATTTGGATCAATCGCAGAAATTGCTCGGTGAGTTTGGAATTATCGGACATTGTCTATCTCAGTTGCTTGAGATTTCGAAAAAGGTATTTCACCTGAACTTTTTCCAGATATTTACGCTGGCGCTCCGCCATCCTTCTTTGATCCGCAGCGGTGACGTCATCGTAGCCCATCAGATGTAGCAAACTGTGAATGATGACCAGCATCAATTCGTTTTTAAAATTGTTTCCATATTTTTGGGCATTTTCACGAATCCGGTCAATGCTCAGGTAAATTTCACCTTCAATCGCCAGCCCCGGTTCATTATAATTGAAGCTGATGGTATCGGTTAAAACATCGTCCCCGAAATATTGCTTTTTCAAACGGTTGAGGGTTGTATCGTCGGTGGCAATCAGTAGAATATTCTTAACCTTTTGCTGTTCACCGGAAGCGATATATTGGAGGGCGGTATTCACGGCAGGAGTAAGCAGTCGAAAATTCGGGTAATGATTAATGACAGTAATGGCGGGCATCAGGAGCGGGCTTTGGTCGGTTTGGTTTTGGTAGATTTATTAGCAAGTTCCTTTTCCTGACCGGGATACTCGACCCGTAAATGATGGATACCTTTGAGAATGGGGAGAATTCCCGTATTGGTTTTGATATCGCCCTTGATTTTTTTCAAGTCGGCGAACGTCAGCGGGCACTCATCCAGCTGCCCCTCCAGGAGGCGTTTGCCGATGATGGAATCAATTATTTTTTCGATATTATTGAGGGTTGGTTTTTCCAGTGACCGCGAGGCGGCTTCGATAGTTTCACAGATCATCACAATGCCGGTCTCTTTGGTTTGTGGTTTCGGACCGGGATAACGGAAATCGCTGTCGTTGATAACCGCGTCTTTACCGGCAATTTCTTTGGCTCTGTTGTAAAAGTATTCGACCCGGGTGGTGCCGTGATGAGATGGAATAAAGTCAACAATCGCCTTGGGCAATTTATACTCCTTGGCGAGCCGTAAACCTTCCTTGATGTGATTAATAATGATCAGAGCGCTGAGATTGGGTGCCAGATTGTCGTGTTTATTGCTGTCGTAGGCTTGATTTTCAATGAAATATTCCGGTTTTGTAATCTTGCCGATGTCGTGATAATAGGCACCAACCCGCGCTAACAGGGCATTGGCGCCGATGGAATCGGCAGCCGCCTCAGCCAGATTGCCGACGGTAACACAATGGGTAAAAGTGCCGGTTGCCTCCTTGGATAGGGCTTTCAAAAGAGGGTGATTAAAATCCGCCAGTTCCAGCAGGGTCAAATCGGTAGTGATCCCGAAAGCCATTTCCAGAACGCCGATTAATCCATAGGCGAAAAATGGTGACAGGATGGCATTGATACCGGCATAGGTTAGGGTCTCGGTCATTTCTGTGATGGATGAGTATTTCAAAAGTTCATTGACGCTGATGCTGATCAGATATCCCATTAAAATGTAGATGACGGATTGAAAAACCTGGCTCCGTTTACGTAGTTTGCGAACAGAAAAGATGGCAAATGAGTTCACGAATACCGATGCAATAATGAAATCCAGGCTGCCCCTTAGTTGCGCACCCACGATCAGGGTAATGGTAGCAGCGCCGACGAAGGCTATACGGCTGTCGAAGAGGATGGTCATGGTCATGGCGGCGATGGTGATGGGAATGGCGAATTCGGAAAGCCCAAACTTTTGGACAAAGATAGCTGTGAATCCCGATTCGATAATGAATATTATGCCCAGCAGAAGGATCATTTTGGGGTCCTTCACAATGGACCGGCGGTAGGACAGCAGGAAGGTTATAAAAAAGAGTACAATGATTGTTACCAGGAGTATCTGTCCCAGAAAGATAATCGGATCACCGATGACCGGCAGACTTTTCCGTAATCCGCCGCGGATATTTGCTCGGCGGATGTGCTCTTTTGACATTGATTCCAGTTTCCGGAATATCTCCGGGGTGATTTTGGTATTGGCGTCCACGATTTTTTCATTTTCGAGGACGATACCTTTGCTGATGGGAACCTTATTGATGACTTCCTGTTGGCGTGCTTCAGTGAGCTCCTTTTGATAGATCAGATTTGGTTTCAGAAACTGGATGATGATTTCGTAGCCCGAATTGATAATCCGGGAATCCTGTTCCGGATATTTGGCTTGCAGAGTCAGTTTGGCTTTGGTCCAGGCATCTTCGAGAGTCAGTAGCTGATCCTTATTTTCTAAAAATTCTTCATTTTCCTGTTGGATCGAGACCTGCTCGCTGATGATGGCATTTTTGGATATGTCAATTATCAGACGTCCGTAAAGATCACTGAGAATCTGTTTCAGCTGAGGAAAAAAATTCTGCGGTGCAAGGACGTCATCCTTGCTGTTTGCACGATCGAACAGCAGTTGTTTGTAGACCAGCGATTTTTTGTCGAAGGGGTATTTGTCGTACAGCTGCGTCAGCAGATTTTTATAGGAAATCGAGTCTGTCTGCACCATTGATTGGATTTCATCGAATCGCTTGGAATAGCGATAACGATCCAGCAACTTCATAGAGTCATCGTATTTGATTTTCGCCGTATGAATCTTTTCCACATCCAGGAAAAAGGTTTCCAGATTCGCCAGCTCGGAGTTCTCAACTTCCCGGTTGAGTCTGAAGACAAAGGGAATTTTCTTCAGGGCTTCGTTGCGGTCTTTAGCCAATTCCTCGTCAGATTTCAGGACCGGAAAATCAAAAGGAGCGATGATGGTAGAGCGGGTGATATCGTTGATTTTATAACTGAAGACACTATAACGGTTTTTGGGAAACAGCAGAGCGATGATTAAAATCGTTAAGATCGTCCATAAAACAGACCACTGCTTATGCCGTTTCGATATCTGTACGTCAAGACGATCGGTCTCTTTGGTGGTGAGAAAGCTCAGATTAGCCACGGGTTTTTATCCTCTCGTTACCATACGACAGCGGCGGAAGACCAGGTAAATCCGGACCCAAATGCTGCCAGAACCAGTTGATCGCCTTTGTCAAATTTACCCTCCCGGCGGGCATCATAGAGCGCCAAAGGGATTGATGCAGCAGTGGTGTTTCCATAACGGTGTATATTACTATAAACTTTTTCAAGAGGCAAATCCAATCGCTTTGCAATGGCTTCGGTGATACGCATGTTGGCTTGATGAGGAACGACCAGCTTAATGCCCTCCCGGGTCCACCCGTTAGCGTCGAGCGCCGCGATAACGGCTTCCGGGAAGCGGGTGACGGCATGTTTGAAAACCTGCCGACCGTTCATTGAGGGATATTGCCGGCGCTGATCCAGCATCTCATTTGTGATTCGGGGTGATTCGTATCCCACCGGTGCATCAATCCAGAGGTCTTTGGCATGGGTCCCATCAGCAAAAAGGTGGGTGGAGGCAATGACACTGTCGTCATCGGAGCGACTGACGACAACTGCGCCGGCGCCGTCACCAAAAAGGACCGCCGTGTCGCGACCGGCAGTGCTGAGATCGAGACCAACCGATTGAATTTCTACTCCAACCAACAAGATATTTTCATACATCCCGGTCTTAATAAACTGATCGGCAATTGAGAGTCCGTAAATAAACCCGGAACATTGGACGCGGATATCCAGAGTGGGAGCATAGGGTATTTCCAGCAGCGCCTGCAAGAAACTGCTGGTGCCCGGGAACAGATGTTCGGGTGTGATGGTCGCGACGATGATGAGATCAATGTCCGCTTTGTCAATTTTTGCTTCCTGAATTGCCGCCAGAACAGCTGGTAAAGCCAATTCAGCGGCTCCACAGGGTTGAGTCACGAAGCGTCGTTCCTGAATGCCGGTGCGCTCGCGAATCCATTCATCGCTGGTGTCCATTATTTTTTCAAGATCGAAGTTGGTCATCACATTTTCCGGAACGTTGGCACCCAGTCCGGCAATTTTACTCCGATACATTTGGAAACTCCTTCTTGAGATTAGCTAATTTACTCATCCGCATAGCGTATATCTTTAATATTGAGCTGAATTTCCTTTATTCCATTCCACTCATTTTCTTCAATGACAAAAGCCATGTCCAGAGGTCGGTTACTGACCAGCATTTCGTATAGTGTGCCCAGTTTCCAACCGATGGCGCTGATGATTTTTTTATTTTTGGAAGCCTTAAATTTCAGATGATTTTCACCAACAATCCGGGGCAAGCCGGCAACGGTCAGATTGCGTGACATAAAAACCGGGCGCATATTCCCCGGTCCGAAGGGCGCCATTTTTTTCAGGTGTAGTAAAAGGTCCTGATTAATTTCAGCAAAGTCAATTTCACAATCAATTGTCAATCTTGGATTCAGCATCTCTTCGGTAATCTGCTGATTGGCAATGCGCTGAATACGTTGCTGAAATCTAGGGATCATCTCTTTTTTAATCGTTAGCCCGGCTGCCATTTTATGTCCGCCATAATTTTCCAGCAGATCAGCGCAGCGGGTAAAGGCATTGTAGAGGTCGAAATCGGCGATGCTTCTGGCGGAGCCTTTCCCGATGCCGTTCTGGGTGGAAATCATTACCACGGGGCGGTTGTAGATTTCTTTGATTTTAGACGCAACGATCCCGATGACACCCTGATGCCAGTTTTCACCCGATAGGACAAAGAGTTTGTCTTTGTAGATATCATGGGTGGCGTTGAGTTGCAGGATAGCCTGGTCAATGGTATCCTTTTCGATATTTTGGCGCTGCTTGTTTTCTTGTTCGAGCAGCGACGAGAGCGCCCTGGATTCACCCCGATCGAAGGAGGTTAATAGCTTCACCGCTCGGGTGGCTTCACCCAAACGTCCCGCCGCATTGATACGGGGCGCCAGACCAAAGACAATATTAACCACATTGAGAATCTTATTCGTAAAGCCGGAGACTTTCAACAGGGCATTTACGCCGACTTTGTTTGTCCGGTTCAGGTACTCGAGCCCCTTAGAGACCAGGACCCGGTTTTCATCCAGAATGGGCACAATATCGGCGGCGGTACCGATAGCGACCAGGTCCAGGTGACGGTACAGTTTTTCCTGGGGGATATTGTTTTTTAAAGAAAAAGCCTGCAGCATCTTGAAGGCGACACCAGCGCCGCAGAGCTCCTTGAAAGGGTATGGGTCGCTTTCCCGCTTGGGGTCCAAAATTGCCAGTGCCGCGGGCAGCTTTTCTGCCGGTTCATGATGGTCGGTGACAATTAAATCAATACCGTTTGCCCCGGCATAATCAATCTCATCGAAAGCATTGATACCGCAATCGCAGGAAATGATCAGGCTGGCTTTCTTTTGGATCGCTTCGTCAATGCCCGCTTTTGAGAGACCGTAGCCCTCCTTTTCCCGATCGGGAATGTAGTAGCAGGTGCTGAGTCCGATTTCGTGCAGAAACAGGTACAGAAGGGAGGTGGCAGTAGTGCCATCTACATCATAATCACCGTAAATTAAGACCGTCTCTCTGTTCAGCAGAGCCTTCTGAAGACGATCCACGGCTTTTTCCATATCCAGCATTAAAAAGGGATCGTAGAGGTCCTGAAAGCTGGGATTGAAAAAATGCTGAATATTGGCGCTGTCAGTAAAACCGCGGTTGTATAGAACCGTTGCAATGGGTAGGGGAATCTGCAGCTCTGCCGCCAGGTCCTTCACCTTTTGTGCATTGATTTCCTTTTTGTCCCATTCAAATATTAGCATGCTAAAAAAGACTAAAGTTGGTCTATAAGCCGAATTCTGTTTCCCTGGCAGCTGCCGGAGACGACAGTCATTTATCTATTCGCGGCTTTACAGCCGGAATTAAGCGATCTACCCGAGAATTTAACGGGACGGGCTATCCCGATTCTCTGCTTGATCTTGCTCCGGGTGGGGTTTGCCCTGCTCCCGACTTCGCAGTCGGGACGGTGCGCTCTTACATTAAGCCCGCTTAATTGCAGGCCGCACCATTTCACCCTTACCCCGACGAATGCCGGGACGGTATCTTTTCTGTGGCACTTTCCTGCTACCGGATAACCGGTAGACTCCGTGTTACGGAGCACCCTGCCCTGCGGAGTTCGGACTTTCCTCCCCGATGTATATCGAGGCGACTGTCTGACCAACTTCAGTATAGTTCCTCCTCATTATCCGCTCTAATTTCACTGGTCTTGTCATCCCAGTATAACAGCCGTCCGCAAAATTCACAGCGGATCAATGATGTCCCGGATCGGATTTCAACGATCTTCTGCGGCGGTACAATCTTATGACACCCGCCACAGGATACCTGTGCCGGATGGTATTCAACATTACCCCTCTTATCGGTGTGCTCTTCAAAGACCTGATGGATCGGAACAATCGCCAGACCACCCTTGGCATTGGCAATTCGATCATATTCACGGATGTAGCGCAGTGGAATATTCTCGACCAGCTTTTCCCGTTGACTCATCAGCTTAGCATGTACATCATCAGTTTTTTTACTGGTTTTTTCCAACTGTTCTTCGCGCTGTTTCAAATCGGTGCGTTTGTCAACCAAGGTTAATTCAATGCTCTTGATTGATTCCTTTAAAGTCTGTAATTCCTCACTTAGTTCCAGGATTTTATACTCAGCAGCGTCAATATTCTGCCGGACCGTGTCAATCTCCGATGTCAAAGCATCGTATTCTTTGTTTGAAGTTACCAGATACAGCTGATCCTGGTAGCGGTGGAGATGCTCCTGATTATCCTCAATTTGTCCCTCCAGTCTTTTGGTTTCCAGGATGATTTCCTTTTCGCGGTCGCGATTGGACTCCAGGTCCTTCTCCAACGTAGAGATGGCTTTCTTCAAATTGTTGACGATCTGAGGTAAATCCCCTTTTAGTTGATTGATTTCAATTAACTTGTTATCAATTTTCTGTAAATTGATCAAATATTCCAACTCTTTGAGCATTCGACCTCCGTTCTGGTATTAAAAATGAAAATTGCACCGTTACGGTGCAATTACTATGTTGATATGTGTGGGTTAATTTATTTGACGCTTTCAAGACCTTACCTTTCTGTGGGCGATATCCGATTTGAACGGATGACCTTCCCGATGTGAACGGGACGCTCTGACCAACTGAGCTAATCGCCCCGTGATCTTTAATTGCAAAAAGCGCAAAAATTTATCCAAATTCAAGCACTAAATCAATATGATTCATTCAAATAAAAAAAATAATCCGGCTTATTACGATGAGACCCGGTGGATAATTTTTTTGGACAGCTGCAAACCGTAAATTGTCAGAGAAGCAGAAAGTCCGATGAAAAAGGGTTGAATGTTCAGCAGAAAGAGCGGGTCAAAAAGCGACGATCGCAGGATGCCTGTTATCATCCACAGGAATGCTGCAGAGAAGGCGGCCAGCATAGCAGCGATGGTAGCCTTGCGCGGTATCTGCAGCCGCTTATAAAAGACCGCCAGCAAGGGTAGCAGAAGACTCGGAATAATGAGCGAGCCCATCAGGTACCAGATTTTGACAACTGACGGAACAAAGGACAGCAGGAGAATTGAAAAGAGCAGGGTCAAGCCGAGCCCGATTTGAGTGGCTGTGGTTACATTGACATGCTTGCGGTTGCGCCAGACAATATCCCGACCGAAGGTCACCGCCGCCAGGAGAGAATTTGAGTCCAAGGTGGACATAATTGTAGCCATCAGTGAAATGAAGAAGAGACCGCAGAAGAAAGGCGGCAGTACCTGTTCACCCAAAGCGGGAAAAGCCATCAAACCGGAAATATCATGATGGATTGCCCGCGCGTACAGTCCGGCAGTGGTGGTAAGGAAATCAAAAAGAATCCAGAATAGTATCGCCAGCAGAATCCCGTTCCGCGCCATCCCGGGTGTCTTTACGGCGTAACAGCGTTGATAAAATCCGGGGTCCACAAAAGTCCACAGGGCGATGAAAAACCAGACAAAGATATATTGCAGACCCTGTCCTCCGTCCAGCTGCAGATGTGTTTTTGGGAGATTTTGACGTAAGAATTCTAACCCGCCAAAGGTTTGATACAAAATGATTACCAGAATAATGAAACCGCTGAACATCAGGATAAATTGAAATAAATCGGTTCTGACAACTGATTTAAAACCGCCGAAGAACACATACAGGGTTGAAAAGCAGACGCTGACAAGGACAGAAATCCAGAAGGGAATTCCAAATATCGCCCGGAACAGGATACTGAGCATCAAAAGATGTGACGCCGGAGAGACCAGCAGAAAAATGAAAATACTCCCGATTAATCCCGCCGTCTTGCCGTAATTATCGTAAAACTGGTCGGGAATCGTGAAGAGCTCCGTTTTGCGGATTTTTGGTGCAATGTAGAGTGCAAAAATCGTCGCAAACAGGTAATAGGGCAGCGCCTGAGTGACCCAGTTCAGTAAGCCGTACCGGTAGGTAAATTCACCGACGCCCAAAATCCCGCCATACCAGGTGGAGACCAGTGTAGCGGTGAAAGCCGGCAATGAAAGCCGGCGTCCGGCAAGCAGAAAATTGAGATCGTCGGTGCGCTGCCGTTTGGAAAAGAGGAGTCCAATCAGCAGGATGAATGCCAGATATACCAGAATCAGGATTTTATCGGCAGCGGCAATGGTGATCGGATTCATCAGAATTGGAACAGGTGAATGAGTAATATTTTTCCGGAATCAAATGAGAAATGCACTGCGGATTTGATGCTGATATTGCTGAGACCGCGGGAGCCGCGGGATAATGTTGCCCCGCTTAAATTCCACTTCAGACCGGTAGTTGTCAGATTGCCGGCTTCGGGCATGGCAAAAACGGAAAGACGGTGCTTCACCGGGAAATGAAATTCGTAATCTCCGGGTGGCAGGATGAGATATTCCGCGGTTTTTGAATAGACCTGAAAAACAGCCGGGCTTGTCTGTTTTTCCACAATTTGCAGCGTAGCGTAGCTATGATCCTCTCTGAGCCCCAGAAAACCGAGTAAAACAAAGGAATTAAAGGAGTATCGGTCAGTGATATAATTCAGACTCTTTTCGAGATCGTTTAGTTCCTGGGATTTGAGCGCCGTAATGGAAACCTTCAGGTCTGTGTAGTGCTGGCGGGCTTGATCGTGAATGGAGTCCAGATCACCGATGATCAGGTCGGGTATCAGCTCGTTATGCCAGGCGAAATTGGCACCGCCATCAGAACAGACCGTTAAATTTGCCCCGGCAATTAGATTTTTACTGATGGAAATGGGGGGATATTCGCCATTTCCCAGGATGACGCAATAGGGGGATTTCGGTAGTGGATAAAGCATTCCGGTGTCGTAAAAAGATTAAAGCAGCCTTTCGTAAATCGGGATTTTGTTTTTCTGCATGCATTTTTGAAATTTATTCAGATCAATGATGAATTTGTAATTTTTCATCTCTTTGTCCACTGCCCGCTGGTATTCTTTTGAGTGAAAATATTTGATCATATATTTTTCCAGCGGCAGAATCAGATAATCGGGATTCCAGATCAACGGCTGCCCGGTTTTATGATTGATAATGCAGTCGAAATGAGCCGCCCAGGCAACGGTGTGAAATTTATAGTTACCCAGCAGATCGCGATTGATGGAAAACAGAATTGCCTGGTTGTGAGGATTGGTGAAAATAAAATCCTTGGTAAACATAAAGGCTGTGTGGTAATACCGCGGTTTATTAGCCATGCCTTCGAGCCGGAGACGCCTGGTCATAATAATCAGAATCTGCAGCATCCGGTCGCCGATACCCAGTCCCGGATACAGCTGACCGGGCAGCTGGGGGTGAATTTCGTCGAAGTATTTACGGGGGTTCTGCAACAGAAGCCATTCGATTTGCAGCAGATTTGGATTACGATTGGGAAACTTGGGCAGATTATCACGTTGCAAATTGAGCGGTCCCTTCTTCACCACCATTTCGCAGATTTTGTTATTGTCACAGGCTTCTCCGGTGTAGACATAGAGGCGATGGGTGTGTGGATCACAGGTGTCAATGTCCACCTGCAAATCGGTCAGTCCGAGCCGAGCCAGCGCCTCGGTCAATCCGAAAGCATCAATCACGTTTTTCAAGCCCTGCCTCGTGAAGATGCCCATGAAAAAACTGCTGCTTTGCTCGACCCGACCGTCGTAGACGAGATTATCCATGGACAGATTGTTCTCATCGGCTCCGGCTTGCAAATCGGCGAGTGTCAACTTGCGGGCGATTTTGATATACTGCTTGCGGAATCTACTTTTCATGACGATTAAGGGTCTAAGTTAGGGATGTCATGTTAATCAACAACATAAATTTTCGGGACGTCACTTTTTTCAAAAATTCCGATGACGGTAGCCGCCGGGATACGGTTCTCTTTTAGCTCTTTTACCAATTGGTTGGCTTGAGGTTCCGGCAGAGCGAATAAAAGACCGCCTGAGGTCTGGGCGTCTGCCAGAATGATCCGGGTGACTTTGGATACTGTTTTCGCCCATTCCACTTTATCTTTCAGATAGTCCAGATTGGCATCGGTGCCGCCGGGGATGACGTTGCGGCGAACCATCTCCTCTGTATCGGGGATAACAGGTATACGGGTGGCGTGGATTTTGACGGCGACCGTGCCGTCTTGTAACATTTCCCACAGGTGTCCCAGAAGTCCGAAACCGGTTACGTCGGTGCAGGCATGAATCGGATATTTCCGGGCGATTGCGGCAGCCTGGGCGTTTAATTCGCTCATGATCGCAATGATTAATTCCTGTGTATTGCGGCTTAACAGATTTCGTTTAAGCGCGGTGGACAGAATGCCCAGACCAATCGGTTTGGTCAGAACTAAGCAATCGCCTGCCTGCGCGCCGGTATTGTGCCAAACTTCTGCGGGGTGGACCACGCCGGTAACTGCCAGCCCGAATTTCGGCTCGTTGTCTTCAATGGTATGACCACCGAGAATCGGAATACCAGCAATTTTAGCAACCTGTAAGGCACCGCTGATTATCTGTTCGAGCACGGTTAACGGTAGCCGTCTTTCCGGAAAAGCGGCTATATTAAGGGCGAACAATGGTTTGGCGCCCATGGCGTAAATATCGCTCAGTGAATTTGCCGCGGCAATGCGTCCGAAATCGTAAGGGTCGTCAACGATTGGTGTAAAGAAATCTACGGTTGAGACAATGGACAGATCATCCCGGACGCAAAACACCGCCGCATCATCGGCGGTTTCGAAACCTACCTGCGTAAATTCCGAAACAGCTGGCTTAAATTTCCGGAGGATGGCTTCAAGATTCTTAGGTCTGATTTTACAGGCACAACCCAGTCCGTGGGTATATTGTGTTAACTTAATCTTTTCCGTGGGTTCGAATGTTACCCCGGTAAGCCGGTGGGTGGTTAAACGGCGGTAGGCTGCGGCTATTTTTGATACTGCCCGGTCAATATCCTCTGCGGTAGTTGTGCGTCCGACGGAGAAACGGATACTACCCAAAATTCGCTCGTCGGTAAACCCCATTGCCTTTAGAACATGTGATGGTTCGACACTGTCTGCATGGCAGGCGGCTCCGGCGGAAGCGGCGATGTCCGTTACATTGTCCAGTAAAGTATTGGCATCAATTCCCGGGAAATAGACATTCACGGTATTGGGCAATTTATGATCAAATGTTCCGTTTAATTCGACTGCGGGCAATGCGTTTTTTAACGATTGCCAGAACTGCTTGCCCCGGACGGTCAGTTCACGGATTATCTCGGTCTCCCCGTTTTGAAAGATTTCCGCCGCCTTGCCAAGCCCGACAATTTCCAGCACATTTTCGGTGCCGGGTCTTAGTCCCTGTTCATGACCGGCGCCGTGGATCAGGGGGTTGATGCCGGTGCCGGTTTTGATATAGAGGGCGCCGACGCCTTTGGGAGCGTTCATTTTATGACCGGCGATGGAGAGTAGGTCAATGTCGAGCTCCCTGATATCCACGTGGATTTTTCCCACCGCCTGGGCGGCATCGGTGTGAACGAGGCAATTATGCTGATGAGCGATTTGGGCGATTTGCCGAATTGGTTGAAGCGTCCCCACTTCATTGTTTGCCAGCATGATGGTAATTAAAAATGGCTCATCCCGCAGGGCATTATTCAGGGCGTCCAAATCCACCAAACCGGTTACCTCAACGGGCAAATAGCTGACGGAAAACCCCTTTTTTTCGAGAAAGCGACAGACCTCCAGCACGGCAGGATGTTCAATTGCGCTGGTGATAATGTGCCCTTTGCCGCGGCGTTCGGCGATGCCTTTGATAGCCAGATTATTGGATTCGCTGCCGCCACTGGTGAAAATTATTTCCTCAGGTCTGGCATTGATCAGACTGGCGACTTTTTGGCGGGCGTCTTCGATGGCACTTTTGGCGCTTTGTCCGTAATAATGGCTGCTGGAGGGATTGCCGTAGTGATTCCGCAGGTAGGGAATCATCGCCTGAACAACTTCCGGCAGAAGGGGAGTGCTAGCATTGTGATCTAAATAGATTGGTCTTTTTTCCATTGGTTCATTCAATTTTATTCAATAAGAAGACTAAAATCGGCGCTGTTTACCGAATGGGTCAACGCGCCGATTGAGATGACATCCACATCGCTCCCGGCATAGGCTTCGACGGTATCGAGGTTAATATTGCCGGATGCTTCAAACAGCAAATGATTGTAGATCGGTTTCGATTTGACGGTACTGATCAGCACTTTTATCTCAGCCGGTTCAAAGTGATCAAACATAATAACAAAGGGAAAAGGAGCCGTGATATTTTCGAGATACTCCAGAACGGGACTAAAATTGTCGGCATCAGCCACTTCGATCTCAATAAAGCGCAGATAGGGATATGTCGAGATAATCTCAGCGACAGCATCGTGCAATGCGGCGGGATTGTTAGAATTTCGTAATATTGTCAGGTGGTTCTCCTTCAGCATTGCCGCGTCATACAGACCCAGCCGATGCGTCAATCCGCCGCCGCACTGAATGGCGCGCTTGTCAATCAGACCCCAGAGAGTTTTTCGAGTACCGACGATGAATGAAGTAGTCCCGGCTGTTTTGTCAACGTAGAATTTCGTGGTTGTGGCGATACCACTCAGGCGCTGCAGAATATTGAGGATACTGCGTTCTATCGTCAGGATTTCTGCGGCTTTGCCGTTAATTTCCAGGAGAATGTCTCCGGGATTGACCAGCTGACTGTTTTGATAGTCCGAGCGGACATCCAATTCCCGGCGGGATAGGTAACAGATCGCTTCATCCAGTCCGGCGAGTACCGCCGGTGACTTGGCGACAATTTTCGCCGTCAGCACTGCTGCATAGGCGCTCTTGGGCAATTGAGAAACGTCACCGTGTTGAACGTCTTCGGCGATCATGCCATCGAAGAGGCTGAAGACCTTGTGCCGATAAGAGGAGCGGCTCAGGTTTAATTCTGCGGCGGCATTAAAAGTATTCCGGATTACATTGATTCTGGCGGTTTGATGCATGTTCAAGTCCTTTTAAACCACATTTTAAACAACTGTATCAATTTACAAAATTTTTCAGAAGTATTTAGTCTAATCAAAGTAGTTTACAATATTTTTACAGTAATAAAAAAACAGTGCTCAGCAGTTGATTTAGCCGTTTTTCTTTCAGTTCAGGATTTTTTCGGCGATTTCAGCGACGGAACGGAATAACTCGGTGGGATGCCGGGCGATCAACGCTTCGACGGAATTATAACCCCACGATACGGCGCCCGATGCAATCCCGATATGATTGGCTGCCTCAATATCACGAATCTCATCACCGATGTAAATGGCGTCATTTGACCGGATTCCGCTTTTATGCAGGACTTTGCGCAGTTTTAAACCCTTGCCGAAAATAGTGACCCCGCATTCAAAATGATTGATCAGGGCAGTCAGTTCCTGACCGAGAACCTGGCGGACATTTTCGAACGAATTGGAACTGACAACCGCCAGATGGATTTTATTCTGTGACAATTTTTTCAGGAGTGATCCGACTCCGCCAAACAGAGGTACGTGCTGAATATCCTCAGCCATTAGTTTCCGAACATAATTGCCGATCAGCGGAACTTTCCAGAGCGGTAAACCAAGGTGTTTGAAAAGGTTGGAGGCGTCGTAATTGCGCAGCAGTTTGTGCTCGCTGTGGTGTATCGGTCTGAATTGGAACCGTTCAGCCACCTTGTCAATTACTTTGGTAACCCAGGGAAGGGAGTTGGCGAGTGTGCCGTCAAAATCAAATATAACCAATCTGTATTTCATCTATTCGTTGCTCCCACGAAACGTCAAATCAGAAATAATTTACGGATTTTTTCTTTTCCGTCAATAATGTAGGGGCATTATTTGTAGGGTTTCAAACGATCAGGAGAATTTTCCAGACGAGAGAATGCTTTTTGCCCATTCGGTAGCCCGTTCCGGCTCCCGGTTTTTCAGGGGACCTCTGGAATCTTCCACGTAAAAGCCTTCTGGTGCGCTGACCTGAGTGCCGCCTTTTTTCTGTAACCGGGTTGCGATGGGATGCGCTGCATACCCAAAGGTTTTCATCAGAAATCGGAGCAATTTATTGCTGATATCGTTTTCGGCTATCCGGGTGTCAAAAGCGGCTGTTTTGATACCTTTGAGACCCTGCGCCGGAATTTTTGCTAAAAAGGTGTTGATTGCCGGGGTCGCTTTAAAACCCCGGGTCGGTGAGCCGACTATCAGCAAATCGGCAGCAGAAACCTGAGCCGGGTCCGCTGCGGTGATTTTTATGATTTGAACATCCTGCGGGGCAAAGGCTGACCCGATTGCCCGGGCGATTCTTTCCGTATTTCCGAATACCGAGTCGTAGATTATGGATACTTGCATTGTCCTGCCTCCTAGGGATTATTTCATCAGAATGCATTTTCGTGTCCGGGATAATTCGCCCACCTGTAACTGGTACAGATAGACCCCGGATTTGAGATGACCGGCTTGCCAGCCGATGTGGTGCGGACCCGGGGCTAAAAAATCATTCACCAATGTTGCCACCAGCTGTCCCTGCAGGTTGTAAATATTAAGGGTAACAAATTCGGCTTGAGGCAATTGAAAAGAGAAAGTAGTGGCGGGATTGAAAGGATTCGGGAAATTCTGCACCAGCTGGAATGTCTTCGGGACCGATGTTACGGGCTGAGCGGCGGAACCGGTAGCGGTAACGACGCTGCTTTCATTATTGAGGCGATCGAGTGCCGCGACGCCATAAATATACTCACCGAAATCATTATCAATGACACTGTCCTGATCGGAAGAACTGGTCATTGTATAAACAAAATCCGGTATGTCAAAATCGGGCAGTACGCTTTCCCGCCATTTGTAAATAATGTGCCTATAGACATCACCAGCGGATTTTGTCGGAACGTCGTGTCCCCACCGTATAATCGCCCGGTCGCTCTTTTCCTCGATGGTTACCCAGGTTGGCGGGGCAGGTGCAAGGCTGTCAATCCAGCTCATCGGAGGTGTCAGCGCCGGCAATCGGTAGTAGTAGTTTTTCAGAGAATCGAGAAACCCCTGGGGATTGTTCAGGACACCGTAATTAATCCGGAAGTAGACATTGCCCAGACAGGTATTGGTCTGGCGATTCAGACGGATTTGCCGCGGCAGTTCGCCCGCATCCCAGCTATCCGCGGAAATTCGATAGGGCGCATTACCGGTATAGAGGTGGCGATTGTTGCGGCGAGCCTGTTGCGCCCACCAGGGCATCAGTTTGCCATAGTCCTGACCGCCGCCAAAAGGCCAGTAAAGTTGCGGTGTGAGATAATCAATATATTTTCCATCCAGCCAGGCGACCGCGTCGCAATAAATAGTGCTGTAGGCGCTCAGACCGACGATCCCCGACGGGACACCACTTTTCCAGATCCCAAAGGGGCTCATACCCAGTTTGACATGGGGTTTGACGGTTTTGAGGCTGTCATAGATGGCTTCGATGAGCAGATTGACGTTGTCCCGCCGCCAGTCACCGATATTGGTAAATCCGCGATTCTCTGCGTTAAAGGTCGCCTGATCCTCGGTAGTAATGCCGCTGTAGGGATAAAAATAATCGTCCATGTGAACGCCGTCAATGTCGTAGCGATTGACCACATCCAGGATGACGCCGAGGACATAGTCCCGTACCACCGCCATTCCGGGATTCAGGATGTAATCAGCCTCCTGAATATTGTCGGTGCCACGCTCGTCCAGCGGACGCCAGGAATCAGTGATGCCGTCATGTTTGCTGCCTACCGCCAGAATCCAGTCGGGATGTTGGTTGAAAACGTGCTCTGCGGTAACTCCGTTTGAGGCTCCCTTTTTAGCGCGGTAGGGATTAAACCAGGCGTGCAATTCGATGCCGCGTTTATGGGCTTCTTCAACGGCAAATTCGAGAGGATCGTAATAAGGATTGGGCGCCTTGCCTTCGGTGCCGGTCAGCCAGTTCGACCAGGGTTCAATATCCGATTCGTAAAAGGCGTCGCAGGCGGGGCGAATCTGAAAAACGGCGGCATTCAAACCTGCCTGCTGCATCTGATTCAGAATCGTGATCAATTGGGATTTCTGGGTAGAGACTGTAGAAGACGAAGGCCAGTCGAGCCGCAAAACCGTTGCGATCCAAGCCGCCCGGAACTCGTATTTCGGTGCCGTTTCAGCAGGGATTATTATCAATAGTAATAAAACAATAAAGGTGATTTTTAAATGTTTCAGCTGCATGAATATTTTCTCTTTTTGAATTAGTAAAGAAGCCGAATAAATCTACAAAGGAAGGGGCGATTAACCAAGGAAATGCTGAAAGCGAATGATGGAGACCGATTGCTTTAGCTGCCGGGCATTATATCCGACTCATCCAGAGATAGTCAGGTAGCGGGATGCGATTTTGTGAATTGAAAACAACGCCCTCGGATTCGAGCAAATGGCGCTGGATGTCGGCATACAGCGGATCAGAGCGGATACTGATCTCACCTTTGGCATTGATGACCCGGTGCCAGGGGATATCGGAGCTGTCCGGCAGGGCGTGCAGAGCATAACCCACCTGACGGGCGCGACCGGGCAATCCGGCAAGCGCGGCAATCTGTCCGTAGGTGGCAATTTTGCCAAAAGGTATGCTCTTGACAACTGCATATATATTATGGTACAGTTCTGAACTCATAGTATTTCATGCATTGCGTTGGGAATTTACATTCAAGGACGAGAAACATCCAGGAAAATATAAAAGTGATCGTTGATAATCATCTCTTATTTAGTTCTCGGCGTGAAAGAAATTACTTCCGATCCTCTGGTAATTTGCAACAATTTGGCAGTTTGTTATAAGCGACAGGATCCGCAGCGGTTTCATTTGCCTGATACCCGAGCGATGCGATGCGATCTTCGATTTTGGGCAGATCCGTCCGCGAAGAATCATAGTTAATATGCCCCATCTTGTTTTCAATATCCACAGTGACGGATAAGATTCCATTGATACCAGTTAAACCATGCTCGATGGTTTTTTTGCATATATCGCATTGAACAGTCGGTAATTTTAGCATCGTATGAGCTTTGTTATCGTTTTGTCCAGCCATCATCTGGCTCTGGGATTTGCCGTCATCGGTGGATTTTTCGTTACTCCCACAGGCAGCGACTCCGGCGATGAGCAATGCAATCAACGCTGAGCCGATAGGTTTTTGAATATTCATGATAACTCCTTGTTGTGATTTATAAATTGTTTTTCTTTTAGAAGGGTGTACAATATTGGTACGACAAAAGTCGTGATAACGCCGATGAACATGCCGCCGAAGGATGGGATTGCCATAGGAACCATGATATCCGAACCGCGACCGGTGGATGTCAGGACCGGCAGCAATGCCAGAATAGTTGTGCCGATGGTCATCATAGCCGGGCGAATTCGACGTGAGCCCGCAAAAACAGTTGCTTTACGAATATCATTGATCGTTTTTGGTTTTTTTCGGGTAAAACTCTGTTCGAGATAGGTGCTGATAATAACACCGTCATCGCTGGCGATCCCGAAAAGCGCCAGAAAGCCAACCCAGACCGCAACACTGAGATTGATCGGATGAACTTGGAACATTTCCCGTAGACTTACTCCGGCGAAACTGAAATTGAGAAACCAGTCCTGACTATAGAACCAGAGCATCAGAAAACCCCCCGCCCAGGAAACAACAATACCGGAAAAAACGATGAGTGTTACCGATACTTTTTTAAACTGGAAATAAATGATCAGAAAAATTAGTCCCAGCGCCAATGGTAAAATGATGCGTAAGCGTTTAACAGCCCGAATCTGGTTTTCATAGCTGCCAGCGAAACTGTAGCTCACACCGGCAGGTATTCGCAATTCTCCGGACTCTATTTTTGTTTCAAGATATTTCCGTGCCTGATCAACCACATCCACTTCCGCCTGGCTGTCATTTTTATCGAATAAAACATAGCCTGTCAGAAATGTATCTTCGCTTTTTATGACTTGTGGTCCACGAACATAATTGATCCGGGCTAATTGACCAAGTGGTATCTGGGTCCCGTTTGGCGCCGCGACCAAGATATCTTCCAGCGCTTCGATATTGTCACGCAATTCCCGCATATAGCGGACCCGCACCGGATAGCGTTCGCGTCCCTCCACAGTTGAGGTGATCTGTTTTCCACCGATAGCAACCTCTATCACATTCTGGAGCGACGTCAATGGAATTTGATAACGGGCAATGGCTTTGCGGTCGATTTCAATTTCAAGATAGGGTTTTCCGACGATGCGGTCGGCGAAAACCGCCGATGTTTTTACCGATGGTACCTCTTTAAGGTAATGCTCCAAATCCAGACCGACCTTTTCGATTGTCTGCAGATCCGGCCCTTTGACTTTGATGCCCATCGGCGCCCGCATACCGCTCTGTAACATGACAATTCGGGCGGAAATCGGCTGCAGCTTTGGCGCTGAAGTGGTACCAGGTATTTGAGCAACCTTAATCAATTCGTCCCAGATATCCTGGTTGTTGCGGATATGATCGCGCCACTGCCGGAAAGGTTTACCTGTTTTTGAGAGAATCAGCTGACCAGTGCTATCGCGTTGAAAAGATCCATCTGATTTGACTGCGAATTTTAAACGGTTTCCATTTTTATCGGTAATATATTCAGATTTATAATTAATAATGGTCTCGATCATTGAGATCGGTGCCGGGTCCAACGGTGTATCTGCACGTCCCAGTTTGCCGACGACCAGTTCAACTTCCGGGACAGAGTACAGTGCCTTATCGAGTCTCTGGAGTACGTCAAGCGCTTCCTCCATACCGGCATGGGGCATAGTGGTGGGCATATACAGAAATGAGCCTTCATCCAGGGGCGGCATGAACTCCTTACCCATACCGGGGAATCGATGAACCAAACCGGCGTAGATTTTGTTCGACTTAATAAACTCCGGCATAACATTGAAAATCTTGCCGAATCCAATCCAACTGATAAATCCAAGAATCACGATAAAGCCCGGAATGCTCAATGTAGCAACTTTATGATTCAGTGCCCGACTGAGTAAGTGCGGGTAGATCCTTACATAACCGCTGAGTAGTCCCATAATGCTCCCGATGACCAGGGCGGCAAATATCAGATTCAGCAGAAATCCCTTTTCATATCCAAGTGGTGACCAGGTAGATGCCAGCACACTGAGCACGATTCCGACGACCACCCAGTTTATGATTTTAGGTAGTTTTGTCTGAATCGTTTTCGGAAGAATGGAAATGGTTATTTTATAGATACCGATAAAGGCGACGATAAAGCCCAACCACCATCTGAGTGTAAAAGACAGAATTATTCCGAACAGAATAAATCCAACACTGCTGAGATGTGTAATACGGGGATAGTTTTTCTTTTTTCGGAAGAGAAGATGAGCGATAGGTGGCAGGGCCGTTAGTGCTATGATAATGGACGCGATCAGAGCCAGGGTCTTCGTGTAGGCTAGCGGTTTGAACAATTTTCCTTCGGCAGCCTGCATCGTGAAAACCGGCAGGAAAGAGATAATCGTCGTTGAAACAGCGGTCAGTACGGCGCCACCGACTTCCGAGGTCGCACGTAGTAAAACATCCCGGGTATTTTCCTTCTTATCAGCCAGATCGAGATGTCTCAGCATATTTTCCGAAACAACAATGCCCATATCAACAATTGTCCCAATGGCAATGGCAATGCCAGATAACGCTACGACATTGGCATCGACGTGAAATAGCTTCATGCCGATAAAGACCATCAGCACAGTCAACGGCAGCAAGCCGCTGATGAGAAATGAGGTTTTCAGATGCATCACCATCAGGATGATTACAATGATCGTGATCAGGATTTCATCTCTTAAGGCATGGTTCAGAGTCCCCAGCGTTTCGTAAATCAAGCCGGTCCGATCGTAGAAAGGGACCATGGTCAGTTGCGATTTTGTTCCATCAGAGAGTGTTTTTGATGGCAAGCCGGGGCTGACTTCGGCAATTTTTTCTTTGATGTTGTTGATTGTGGAGAGAGGGTTTTCTCCGTAGCGAACAACAATCACGCCGCCGACAACCTCAGCGCCTTCTTTATCGAGCGCTCCCCGGCGCAGCGCAGGTCCCAGGACAACATTAGCGACATCCTTGACATATATTGGGACATTGTCTGTCGTTTTTACAACAGTATATTCAATATCTTCAAGTGTTTTAATAAATCCGAGACCACGGATCACATATTCCACCCGGTTGACCTCGATTGTCCGGGCGCCTACGTCAATATTGGCATTCCGAACAGCATTAAATACTTCTTGAAGACTGATATTGTAAGCATGCATCGCTACCGGATCGACATCGATCTGGTATTCCTTGATAAAACCGCCAATTGACGCCACTTCCGAAACGCCGTCAACTGCTTGCAGGGCATATCGAACATACCAATCCTGGATTGATCGCAACTCATGAAGATCCCATCCACCGGTGGGATTCCCCTGCGAATCGCGACCTTCCAGTGTATACCAGAAGACTTGTCCTAAAGCGGTGGCATCAGGACCAAGGGTGGGGGTAATATTTTCTGGTAAGGTTCCCGGCGGGAGCGAATTTAGTTTTTCAAGAACCCGGCTGCGGCTCTAGTAAAATTCCGCCTTCTCTTTGAAAATGATATAAATAGTTGAAAAACCAAACATTGAATATGAACGAACGGTTCTGACTTCTGGAATTCCCAGCAGGGCAACCGTCAGGGGATAGGTGACTTGATTTTCCACATCCTGTGGTGATCGCCCGGGCCATTTGGTAAATACGATCTGTTGATTTTCGCCGATATCCGGTATGGCATCTACAGGAACCGGATCACGTTCAATACCGGGAATTTGCCAGTCGAAAGGTGCTACCAGAATTCCCCAGGCAATTAATCCGGCCAATACCAGGAAGACGACGAGTTTATTATCAATTGTAAAGGCAATCAGCGTATTTAGAATGGATTTTTTTTCATTAATCATGGGATGCGTGCTCCCCTTTTGGGGAATTTAGTGTCGGGAAACTGGATATTACCTCACCGCATCGTAACATTTTTGAGCCGAAAAATGGGTTGCTGATCTGTTTCTCCCTGGCTAGCCAGGAAGCACCCTTATTATCAAATGCCATGGGGCAGTAACTTTCATAAAAAGTTTGATCACCGCTGTGCCCGTATATTTTTTCCCAATTGAGTATTGTGATACTGATACCTTCGAATGCTTTCCGAATGTCCCCGATCGATTGCCAGTGCTTGGCATGTTCAGTTAGTCCGGTGATCTGGTCGCTTTGTTTGCTGAAGCTGTGTTTTGCCTCATTGGATAAGTGGTATTTTTCTATTTCAAAGGAATCCAGAAGTTTTCCCAACTGTTTAAGATGTTTTTTTGACTGGTGGAAATTATCATCTGCTAATGTGGTTTGGGCACTGAAATAAGCGTTATAAATTGGTGTCAGATCATCGCGGAAATCGATAGGTAAATTATCACTTGCTGAAGTTTTATTTGCTGTACTTGCGGGAGCGGTTTCGTGATGTTTTGTGGTATCTGGTTCGATGACTGTAGGACTCATCATGCTTGGTTTGGCTGAAAGTTGCATGGCGCTATCGATTTTAAAATTTCCATGAGTTACGACTTCTTCACCTTCTGAAAGTCCTGATAAGACAATATAATAGTCGCCAGCCCGGGTGCCGATCAGAATTTCGCGACTCTCGAATGTGGGCTCATCAGTATTCGGGACTTTGACATAGACAATTGCCCGTTTACCGGTTTTTAATACTGCACTGGCGGGGACTAATAATGGTAGTTCGTCAGATGGCGGCTCTTTGACGATGCCAAGTTCTTCTGCTTTGACCAATGGCATTCCGCAGATGTCACAGACTCCGGGATGATCTTTAACGATTTCCGGGTGCATGGGTGAGATCCATTTTCCAGCCAATTGCGGGTTTATGGAATTGCCTTCGGCGTCCAACTCGGCGTGAATCTTACCGCGAACGAACATACCCGGTTTCAGTTTTCCATCGGGATTTGGCATATTTACCCTGACTGAAATTGTGCGGGTCTGCGAATCTAAAATCGGATCGATAAATGCAATCTGGCCTGAAAATTTTTCTCCGGGTAATGCCCGGACCTCAAATTCGACTGTCTGGGCATAGTTCAGCCAAAAGAAATCAGATTCGTACCCATCAAATATGACCCAGACCTGACTTAGGTCTGTAATCGTATAAATTTTTGTTCCGGTTTGAACGTAATCACCTTGCTGGGTGTGTTTTTCCGCGATGATGCCTGATAAGGGACTGTATATTGTGAGCTGTTCATCGGGTTTTGTCTGTTTCTCGATTAAATTTATCTGTTCCATGGTCAATCCTGCGAGGCGCAGTTTTTCACGGGTAGCCTGCAGATTCGCAATAGCGCCCCTTTCGTTGATCAATTGGTTGGAAGAAACAGCATCGAAGATTTGACGGGCTTGAATTAACTCTTCCTGGGCAGTATATATCTCAGCGCTATAAATATCGGCGAGATGGTCGCCTTTTTTAACCGATGTACCAGTATAATCCACATACAAGCGTTCCAAACGCCCCGGAAACCAAGCCGAGATGGTCTTCTGGCGTGTTTCATCGATTTCGATGCGTCCGGACAGAAAAATATCAGCCATGGCGGATGATCGCCTGATAATAGAGGTTTGAATCTCTGCCAACTTCATTGCCGCTGAAGACATCTTTAGCTGAGTTTGGCGGTCGTGGCTGTTTCCTGATTTCAGGGGAATCAAATCCATGAAGCAGATCGGGCATTGACCCGGTTCGGAAAGTTTAATCTGTGGGTGCATCGAACAGGTCCAGAACTCAACCTTTTCTTCGGCGGAATGGTCATGAGTAGCTGGTTCCGAACCGGAATCACCGTTGCCCCTGATGACAAAACCCAGGATAAATGCCAAAAGTATCAAGACCCAAATAGAAACAGGAATATTTTTTATTTGTGATAATATGTTTTTCATAACGAAATCCCGCTTAGTAATTCCAGTTCTGCCAGAATCTGATAGTATTCGGCTAGTGACCGTTCATATTCCAGCAAGAAGTGTAAATATTTTCGTTGAGCATCAATCAGTGACTTAAAATCAAAATTGCCGGTAATATAGGCTGTCTCGGATGTATTCAGCAGTTCAATACTCTTTGGTATCAAATCATTTCTGAAGAGATAAATCCTGCGGTGAGCATCTTCGATCTGATTCAACAGGTCAATAATTTCAGCATTCAATTGATTTTCCAGATGTTGGCGGTTCTCAAGACTGCTCTGAATTTGATATTCGGCTAATCGGAGTCCAGCCTTCTGCTTTTTCAGCCAGATCGGCATTGAGAGAGATACGCTCGCCACAAACGGGTCTTTACCGCTACCGGAGACTTTTGAACCATTGATGAATTTTTCACCGGTAAAAATATAGTCTGTACCGATCCCGAAATCCGGGTAATAATTCAATTTTTGGTGCTTTAGTCTGGTTTCAGCAAGTTCAATCCTCGTTTGGGCGGCAAGGTACTTTGGATTTCTCTTTTTAAAGATCGATTCGATTATTTCGGGTTCAAATGACCGGGTGATAAATGACAGACTATCAGGCAGAGCGATTTCTTCCAGTTCCGGTGAATTCAACAACGCCCGGAAATGTCCAAGTAGCACCTCTCTTTGCTCCTGAAGACTCGTCAGGTTTTCTTCAATTTGACGTAATTCTATCTGGACATTCAGTAAATCGCCATAGGCTTGTTGGGCGCTGGTGTATTTTGAACGCACCAGGTTTTCCCAATGCCGGACCAGTGCAACGTTCTGTTTGGTAATAGCTATAGAGCGATTTAAGAGGTAATAATCATAATATTTCTGAATAACATCAGAGCGAATCTCATTGCTGCGTTGCTGGATTTCATAATGACTGATCTCCGCCTTCAGGGTTTGAATGTTGCCCTGTAGTTTGAGTTTACCAAACCAGGGAATCATCTGGGTGATACCCAGTTTGTATTCCTGCGGTCCGACGGCGGTTTCGACTTTTTGCAGAAAATAACCAAAACCGATTGTCGGATTCGGTAGACCTCTGACGACGGCTATCTGCTGAATCTCCGACTGCCAGTTGTGGTAGAGCGATTTGATTCCCGGGTTATTTTCCAAAGCTGTTTGTATGTATTCGTCCAAACAGCTCGACTCACCAGCGTTGACGATTATTGAATTCATCATCAGGAAAAATATCATGATGGTGATACTATTAGTAATATGTGTTCGATGAATTCGCTGATTCTGTTTTTGGTAAAAATTCAAGGGTAAAATCCTTCTGCATTTTAGGCAATAATGACAAATAGCGCTTTTATCGGGATTTAACGGATAATGTGCTGTAAAAGAGTGAGGATTCTAAATCAGTAGAGGAATATTGATTAATAGAGGGGGAGGAATGCAATAATCAACGGTGTGTATTTCAACGTAGAGGGTTGAAAACTGATGCTGCTCGATGCCAGAAGCGACTGTGATCAGACTTTCCAGCACAGGGTTGAATTCTACATTTTCCAATGGCATTACAAGAAATGGAAGAAAGATTGCACGGGCGCACTGTTCCATACTTGTTTCGCACAAATTGGATTTTGTTGCTGTACAGCAACTCTCTGGCTGCAGTGGTTGACAGCAAGGCATATCACAATGATGTTGGTAGAGAAACCCCAGGCTGTTGGCGCCCAGTAGAATTGTTAGGATAAATATTTGTGCAAAAGTCCTCATGATTCATTCGATTGAAGAATACGTGGTTTTGTTACAAATCTAAGATTTTTGTTTTTCACGGTAGTCTTTGATGGCGGCTTCAAGGGCTTCTTCCGCCAGATTGGAACAGTGCATTTTAATCGGCGGCAGTCCGTCCAGCGCCTCAGCGACGACTTTATTGGTAATCTTCGTGGCTTCGTCAATTGATTTCCCGATGACCAGTTCCGTAGCCATCGAGCTGGTGGCGATCGCCGCGCCGCAACCAAAGGTACGGAATTTCGCGTCAACGATGACATTATCTTTAACTTTTATCTGCAATTCCATCACATCGCCGCAGATGGGATTGCCGACGCGTCCTATGCCATCGGGATTTTCAATGGTACCGACATTGCGGGGGTTGGTGAAGTGATCCATTACTTTTTCGCTGTACTGTTCCATTATCCGATTCCTTATTGGTTATAGAGGGGTGACATGGCACGTAATTTTTTAATAATGCCGGGTAGAATCTCCGCAACCCGGTCCAGTTCCTCCAGGGTGGTATGTTTTCCCAGGGAAAAACGCACCGATCCGTGAGCCAATTCATGATCTAAACCGATGGCGAGCAGCACGTGACTGGGCTCCAGACTGGAAGAGCTGCAGGCTGAGCCGGTTGAGGCGGCAATGCCGAACATGTCCAGGTTGAGCAGGATGGATTCGCCTTCAATGCCTTTGAAGGAGATATTGATATTGTTTGGCAGGCGTTGGGTGGCGTGCCCGTTCAACCGTGAATCGGGAATAGTATTCAGAATTTTTCCGATAAAGGTGTCTCGCAGCTGCGCTTGTCGCTTCATTTCATCGCTCATAATGCCAGGAGCGATTTCCACCGCTTGCCCCAGTCCGACAATGCCGGGGACATTTTCCGTAGAGGCGCGACGGCGCCGTTCCTGATCACCACCGTGGATCAGGGGTGTAATTTTCGTTCCCTTGCGGATATAGAGCGCCCCGACGCCTTTGGGACCGTGGAATTTATGTCCTGATATAGATAAAAGGTCCACATTCAGTTCGTTGACATTGACCGGGATGTGTCCGAAAGTCTGGACAGCGTCAGTATGAAAGGCTATTTTGTGTTTTTTGGCAATTTCAGCGATTTCCCGGACCGGTTGGATGCTGCCGATTTCATTATTAGCATGCATAATGGTTATGAGGATTGTATCCCGACGAATGGCTTTTTCCAGCTCATCCATTTTGACTATTCCGGCAGAATCCACCGGCAGATAGCTTACGTCATAACCGTTTTTTTCCAGAAATTTGCAGGTGTACAAAACAGCATGGTGTTCGATTTGTGAAGTAATAATGTGGCGCCCCTTCTCCCGGAGCGCATGGGCTACGCCTTTGATCGCGAAGTTGTCGCTTTCGCTGCCGCCGCTGGTGAATACAATTTCCCCGGAACTTGCGCCGATGGCTTTGGCGAGGATTTCCCGGGCATCTTCGATGGCATTGCGCGTAGTCCGGCTGATTGAATAGATACTGGACGGATTACCGTAATTTTCGGTAAAATAGGGTAACATTGCATTCACGACCTCAGGATCGGTGGGACAGGTTGCGGCATGATCGAGATAGATATTTTTCATGAAGATTCCTCTGATGTATGTGCTTTGCGGTATTCATCTACAAGGTCCTGTAAGGTGTGACTTGCCAGAGTGGCGGAAATGGTCTGCTCCAGTTCCGCCCAGATGTTTCGGGTGACACAAAAACTGGAGCGATTGCAAATGTCAGGAGCTTCCACACACTCTGAGGGATAAAAGGGACCTTCCAGAACCCGGACAATCTCTTTTAAGGTTATATCCTGCGGTTTCTTAGCCAGAGAATAGCCGCCCTTTGAACCGCGCATGGAAAGGATCAGCCGGGCAGTTCGGAGCGGAGGAACGAGATGTTCGAGATAGCGCACGGAGAGGTCTTCCCGGGCTGCAATTTCCTTCAGCAGCATCGGACCGTTGCCGTAATTCAGGGCGAGTTGAAACATCAGCCGGGCGCCATATTTTCCTTTTGTTGATAACCGGATCATTGGGTGTTTTTTGTTCTCATTCCAAACTGTCCTACCATTCCTACCAAAGCGGTAGGAAATTAAAACAAAAAAATGTCCGATTCAAGAAAAATTTGGATTGGCGATTCAAATGTGACTGGTATCATAAACTCACTTACAGAAGGTCAATCAAGGTATGTATCATAACATCGGCAACAAATTGATTGCCGCGGTTGTTCAGATGAATGCCGTCATAGGTAAGAATATCTTCAGCCCTGTTTTCGGGATTATTTCTCAGAAGATAGGCTTTGAATTGTTGGCGTAAATCAATTAAATGGAGCTTTTCGATAGCGGCGAGCTCTCTTATGATTTCGGAATATTGATCCAATTGCTCATCCAGGGGATTGCCGTTGTCAATCTTTTCGCCCACGACCGATGGTGTGCAGAGAATGATTTCCGCATTGATCTTTTTGATCTGTTCAATTATTCGCATAAGACCCGCCCGGAAATCCTGCCGAGAGGTGCCGGAATGTCCGGGTAAAATGGAATGCCAGACATCATTGATACCGATATAAATGACCACAATATCCGGTTTTTTCGAGAGGACATCCCCTTCCAGGCGAGCTTCCAGATCAGGAACTTTATTTCCGCTGATGCCGGCACCGGTAATCTTTATATCCCGTTTCGGGAATCGGCGATCAATTTCCTTTTGAATCAAGGTCACATAGCCGTCCGGTTTGACACCGAGCTCTGTGATTGAATCGCCTAAAAAGAGAATCGAAATTGGTGTCGGTTGGGTACAATTCAGCATAAAGCCCGCCAATATCCAGAGGATTGCAAAGGGTGATCTAGGCAGCTTGCCATTCATCTCTCAGACATCCCATGAGGAGAAAATAGCAATATTCTCCATGCTGATACATGGCTTCCCGCAGCAGCCTCTCGGTTTTGAAGCCGATTTTTTCGTAAATCCGAATCGCCGGGTGGTTGTTTTTAAAAACATGCAGCTGAATGCGATGAAGATTCAGGGTGTTGAATCCGTATTCGATCATCAGCCGGGTGGCTTCGCTGCCCAAACCTTGTGCCCAGCGGATTTTATCGGCGATTGAAAAGACGACTGCATTTTGGGCTTTGATTTGGGATTGGATTCGTTCGTGAATTCGATCTACATTGATCGGAAATGCACGGAAAAGAGTTTCACGCACTTCGGGATCGTTTTCACCCCGGCAGAAGAGCAGGGCATCATCAGCGATATAGGGTCTTAACAGGATTTTCTTCCCGGAGATAAATGTGCTATGTTCCATGCTTGATTTTTGTGGTGATAAGAGGAGTATGCAATATCCAGAGTGCTGTTAAGGAAAAATTATATATGGCAATCCCAGATATTGAATAGAATAATAAAGAAGACGATCAGGCTAAGTAAAATATAAATTCCGGTTTTTACGCCCTGAGTGATTCGAAAGGATTTACGTTTTCTCCTGTGACTTGGCATCTACTGTTTCTCCATTTTTAACATCCTTCTTACGAAGTATTTGCACGGTAATTTAATTACTCTGAGATCGTTAAGCAAAAATTTTGCTTTTTAGCCAGATGGTTCGCCAGGATAATCCATAAAAACAGCCACAGAACGGCAAACAGAATTCCGATGAATATTCCAAAAATGACATCAAAGGGATAATGGACGCCGACGTAAATTCTGCTGAATGAGATGAGTCCGGCGATAGTTGCGAATCCATATTTATATTTCCGGAAGAAATAACCCAGAATCAGCATTGCCCCGGTGATGTTGGCGGCGTGATTCGACGGGAATCCGTATTTGCCGCCGCGACGAACCAGCAGACGGACATCTTCCAGGGTGCGGGACGGTCGAATCCGCTTGAAGGTCGGTTTGAGGACTCGATAGCAGACCGGATCGGTGGTTGCGACGGTTAAAAGAAGCAGGATTGCGGCAATGCGCCCGCGTTTCTGTCCAAAAACCAAGAGTACCAACCATATGATCAAAATTGGGATGATCCAGTGAGATTTTTCAGTAATAAACGGCATCAGCCAGTCAAATACCGGATTTGCCAGGGTATGATTAATGAAGTAAAAAAGGGCTTTGTCGAAGGCGATCAGGCATGTTATCATAATGCCGAAAGATAGGTGTTTCTGGTCAAATCTCAAATAGGAATGTTTGAGATTCGCTGATGCGTATGGAAAGTTGATATTGAAATGCTAAGGAATTATCTGTAAATTTCGGCGTAAGTGAGAACCAGGGGAGTTCGATGAGTTTAATAGAGATTCTGAAATCCAAAATACACCGGGCGACCGTTACGCAGACGGATTTGCATTATGCGGGCAGCATCACGATTGACAGGGACCTCATGGACGCCGCCGGGCTTTACGCGTATGAAAAAGTACAGGTGCTTAATATTAATACCGGCGCACGATTTGAGACCTATGTTATAGAAGGGAAGCGAGGGGAACGCGAGATTAGCTTGAACGGCGCCGCAGCCCGCCTGGCTCAGCAAGGTGATATAATCATTATCATCGCCTATACTCTGATCGAGGAATCCGAGGCTGTTGCATGGAAACCCTCAATTATTACGCTTGATCCGGATAATAATCCTCGCTAATCGCCACTATTTTCTGTATTCGAAATATCGTTTTTCTGCCCATTTAGTGAATAATTTAAAAATAGTTGTAAATTGATGGCTAAGTTCATATGAGGCTGTTGGAGGAGATGATTATTTATATAAAATTAGCGCAGTGCAATAACAGACTGAAAATCACCGGGAGTCGTGTGGTTATATAGAAAAAATGAGCCGGCGCGAGGAATGAAACAGGTCATTAAAACAACGCTTCTGATCAGCCTTACGGTTCTGCTCTTACTGTTTGTACTCTTTGTTGACACGACTTTTTATCATATTCCCTCATTTATCAAAATTTACCGGATAGAGCGGGAGCTGATTATCTGTTTTGCGGCGCTCCTCATTTACCTGCGACTCAGGAGTTACCTACAGCAACGAAAGCTCACGTTAAAAAAGACGTTGCTGGCGGCGTATGTGTTGATAATCGGTCTTTTCGTAGGAACTCTTCTGCCGCAGCTGTTGCTGAAAAAATTTTTAGTTCTCTGGGACGATAATCCCTTTTTGGCGGAATTTCCGTTTATCTGGAATACGGTTTCCGAATTCTGTACCGTTGTCACCATTACCATTTTTTTCGCAATTCTGATATTTGTTAAAAAGTTGCTGGATTACCGACCGAATCGCTATTCAAATTTTGAGTATCGCTTGCTCTTATTGTTCCTGCTGTTCGGGGCGCTGATTTTCAATTTTATTGAAGACCGCTATACCTATGACCGCTTTACGCTGTTGCAGCAGAGTGATTCGGCGCTGATCTGGATTATCGGTGCCGCACTGGTAATCGTGACCCTGGTCATCAGCCTCTATAAATCCTGGATTGATGTCCTCAATAAGAAAGAGAAATACACCGGTTTCCTGTTATCGCTGATAATTATCCCGGTGAGTCTGTACCTGCTTTTTTCGAACCTGCTGTTTCCGGTATTTGTATTCAGTACCACGGTAAAGGGATTCGTCCTGGCGATGCTGATTTTCATCAATGTATATGTAATTGCCTCTTTTATCGGGTTCTTATTCAGACTGCCGACAGCATCAATCTATGATCGGGTCACGACTGAAATTCAGTCTGTCGCGCAGATAAGTAAAATGATCAGCGAGAGCACCGATATCCAAACCCTGTTTCATACAATCGTCAGTCACGCCTGCCAGTTAACTTCGTCGGACGCCTGCTGGTTATCCTTTGAAGGTGGGAGTCAGCCACTGACCGGCATAATGGCTTCCGTTCATCTGTCCGATAAAGAGGCTTCCCGGCTGGGTCAGGCAAACGCCGATTGTATCGGCAATATTGTGCGCTCATCTCAGGAAGCCGTATTGATTCACAATATCGAAGAGGACGATCGCACGGTTCCCTTACATTCTCTGGATTTGAAATGGCGTTCACTGATCGCAGTTCCGTTAACAAAAGCTGACCAGGTGATCGGAGTACTATATTCCGCCAAAAAATCCACCTATGCCTATGATGAGAATGATCTGCATACGCTAAAGTCCTTTGCAATTCAGATCAATATTGTACTGAGTTCGGCGTCCTTTACCGGGAAGTTTGAGCGGCTGCCCGGAAAAGGCGCGGCGGAAGCCCGGGTTTGCCAATTGAAAATGAACCGGCTTACTCTATACTGTCCGGAACTGCCGAACAGCTATGCCGACCGGATAACGCTGCCCGACAGTCGCGGTCTCTTTTTCCAGATCACCTATTCCGCTGATCTTGCCGATAACAGAACCGAGGTCAGGGGAATCTTAAAAACGCTTTATACCCTCGAGATGAACCCTGATGCGGCATTTACGAAGGCAGACAGGATGATTTCGGAAGAGTATCCAAAAGCAAAATTAACGGTGTTAATGATTGACACAGACACCAATCTGATTTCCCTTTATTCTCATCGGCGCTATCGGATAAAAAGGATTTACTCTGAAAATGACCGGATTGTGGTTGAACCGATTGATTACGACATGGATGATGGTGGTGAGAGCCATTATTACCTGACCGGTTTTAGTTTTAAAAATGGATATCTTTTAATCGGACCGGGCAGCCTGATTGATCCGATTGATCAGCAATGGCTGGATGATTTGTGTGAAAATTATTCCGCCATCGGGGTTGAGGATATTCTAAAAAAAATAAATCCTGAGTCCCGGCAGGATTCAGGAATGATATTTTATTGCTTGTTAAAAGAGTGAAATTAGAGCTGTGCCGGACTAAGGATAGTCAACCATCGGCTTGGTAATATAAAGCAGCGGCTCCTCTTCAAGATTAATACGCAGGGGAGTTTTCAATTTTCGACCGTCGGCATCTTCGATCACTTCCACGACCGGGCGTACCGGGCGTAAGCGGTTAACAGTAATGACCCGGGCAATCTCATCGGAACTTAATTTCACATAGCTGCCGACAGGAAACATGGAGACGCTGTTGACGAGCCCGCGAATGATTTTTACATTGAACTGTTTGGATTTATTTTCGATGATTTTCTGAATGGCGTGATAGGTGATAAAGCCGTCGCGGTAGGCGCGTCCGTGGACCAGGGCTTCGAAAACATCGGCAATGCCGATGACTTTGGCAAATTCACAAATATTTTCGGATTTTAATCCCTGCGGGTAACCCGATCCGTCTTCGCGTTCCTGTTCCTGATAGGCGGCTTCCACGACGAAAGGATAGTCTTTTTCTAGATGCTTTAAAAGTTCGTAGCTATACTTCGGATGTTTCCGGATCTGATCGAATTCACTGGGGCTCAACTTGCCATGTTTGAAAAGTATCTTCGTCGGAATCTTGATCATGCCCACATCGTGGAGCAGGGCTGCCAGCGCCAGAGAATGCAGCTTCTCTTTATTATATTTCATACCCAGACCGATTTTAACGGAAAAAACGCCCACATTGACGGAATGAGAGATGAACCAGGTAGCGAACCGCTTACGCTGAATTGCCTTGATGAACAGAAATTCCTGGTTTTCAATCGCATCACAGAAATCCGGTATATCTTTGATCAGCGGCGCGGGATCAATGGGAGTCCCATTTTTAATATCATTGCTGATTTTTTCCATGTGGCGATGGAAAACCATGTATAATTTAGCGGAGTGTTGCTCATCATCGGGAGAAAGCGGTTTTTCCTTTTTTTCCTCTAACAGGGCTGCTGTTTTTTCTTTCGGTCCCAGCGCCGTTTTTAGTCTTTCTAAGGTTGATTGTTGGGTGGTCGGCGTTTGTGGAGGCGCCTGTTCAGCCTGCTGTTTCTGCTGACTCAATCCGGACTGGATGGCTTTACGAATGGCGTCAAGTCCGCTCAGACTGCCGGTACTGCCGGAGGAGCCGGAACCATTTTTATCCGGTTGGCGGGAGGATGACGGGTCTTTCCGCAGATCATCATAGGATTTTAAGACATCTTTCATTCGTACCATGGCAGCCTACTTCTCAGATTCAATTACTCCGGTAATTGTATCTGCATCAATCATCTCAAGATGTTTGCCGAAGCCGATAACCAGGCTCAAATCACAAATATTGTTGATTGTACGGGGAGTACCTTGGGAGTAGTTATAGATTTCTTTAAAGGCGGCGTCGGTATAAATGGGTGTTGTTCGACCGGCGACACTCAGGCGATATTGGATATAATTTTTCGTTTCTTCCAGGGTAAACCGCTTCAGATGGTAGCGCACTGCGATGCGCTGATTCAGTTGGGGGATTTTTTTTATAATATCGTTGAGTTCCGGTTGTCCGACCAGAAAAAGGGTCAGCAGAAAGCGGTCATTCAATTGAAAATTCAGCAGCAGACGCAGTTCTTCAAAGGTCTCATAGTCGCCGATGATCTGGGCTTCATCAACAATGATGATGGTATGCTTACCGTTGCGGACATTTTCAAACAGAAAGTCGTTCAGCGAATGCAGCATCTCGATCCGCTTGGTACCTTCGGGTGTTATCTCCAATTGATACAGGATTTCCTGAACCAGTTCATTGGCACTCCAGCGCGGATTGGTCAGGTAGGCAATGTCAAATTGCCCGGAGGAGAGTTCGCTGACAATGGTATGCATCAGCAGCGTCTTTCCGCAACCATACTCCCCGGTGAGCAGCGCGCAACCCTTGGAACTTTGGATGGAGTAGAGCAGTCGCATCAGGGCTTCATCATGCTGAGCGGAATGATAGAGAAACCGTGGATCCGGCGAGTTTTCAAAGGGTTTTATTGTTAATTTCCAATAGTCGGCGTACATGGCAAATAAAATTAGGCAAATTTAAGGCATAAAAAAACCAATTTATTGTATTTCGTTGTGTCTCTTTTCCATAAAAATCAAAAAAGCAACACCGGTGGAAAATATAATAATTCCAATGCCTAATGCAACAAAACTTTCAGAATAGTCGCCCCGTTTCAACAGAAGGGACAGTAGTCCCATGAGAATGGTGAACAGACATAGGGTGATTACAACGGCTTTTGGTCGTAAGCCGATCGCCTTGAGCCGGTGGTGCAGGTGATCATTACCGGCGAATTCGAGCAATTCGCGCACCGAATGAACCTTTTTCCTGACAATGCGCATGATATTGGTTAATAGTAAATCCGTAATCGGGACGGCAAGCAGCAGGACGGGGATTGCCAGGTCCACGCTTTTGTGAATGCCCCAGTCGCCGTAAATCGCCAGCGCGGCGAGGGTAAAGCCGATAATTGTACTGCCGGTATCTCCCAAAAAGATCAGTCCCTGCTTTCCCAGCCGGAAATTATACAGGAAAAAACCACTGACGGTTCCCATGAAAATCAGGCTGACGATAAAGACAAAGGGATTGCCGATGGACCAGGAGATTGCGGCGTAAAAAAAACTGATCACGATTGCCAGACCGCTTGCCAGACCATCCAGACCATCGAGAAAATTAATGGCATTGGTAATTCCGATAACCCACAGAAAAGTCAGGATAATCGAAAATACCCGCCAGAAGGGTTGATCGGGTAGAAAGGAGATGATAATCCCATAATAGATCAGTACAATGGTTGCCAGTATCTGACCAATCAACTTGATGGATGCGGGTATGCCCCGGATATCATCCAGAATGCCGAATCCGGCGATGATGGTGATCGCCCAGAACAATCCCTGAAACTCTGGCGGCGGATTGGTATAGATATGCAGGGCGGACACAAAAGTGATATAAATCGCCAATCCGCCGGTGCGGGGGGTCTGCTCCTTGTGATGGTGGCGTCCGCCCGGCACGTCGGTGATATTCATAATAATGCCCAGTTTGTAAAATAGCGGCACCAGACCGAAGCACATTAAAAAAGATACCAGAAAGTAATAGATAAATGCGATGTGATGGCTAAAAAACCAGTCCTTCAAAAGATATGGCATTAGCAGCGCCAGCACAAAGGGTAGTACAAGCAGTCTGAAGTAGATGCGTTGCCGGTCAGTCATTATGGTTACCCATTATTTTTTGCAAAAAGTTCAATACCGTTTCGATTTCGCTGGCGTTCAGATCGGGAAACAGGGGTATAGAGATCTGTTTTTGCCAGGCGTCCTCGGTATTTTTCAGCGTGATCCCCGGGAGATAGCTGTGGAGTGGTTTGAAGACCGGTTTTCTGACGTTAACCTCCTCTGCTTTGGCTGTTTGGATCAACTGGTCTGCATTATGATCGGGGTGAATGGCAACACAGCGAAACAGATTAGACCGCAGGTTGGGATTCTGCGCGGGAAGGATCATATATTCTCCCAGAATATTTTTGTATTCTTCCAGAATACGACGGCGTATTTCGGTAAACTCCGGCAATTTTTTAAACTGACTCAGTGCGATGGCGGCGGTTAGATCGCTCATTTTGGCATTCATTCGCGGAATCAGGTTATCTTTTTCATCATATTCTCGTAAATCTCTGAGATAGGAATCAGCTGCCGGTTCGTCGGTAAATAGCATGCCACCTTCACCGGCGCCAATGACCTTTGTGGCATAAAAAGATACGATACTGATGGCGCCGAAACTGCCTACCGGTCGGTTATTGATTGTGGCGCCGATAGCCTGGGCGATATCCTCGATAAGGGGGATGCCCAAAGAGACCACTTCCTGAATATAGCCCGGTTGCCCGAACATGTGCGGAAAAATGACCGCTTTGGTCTTGTGGCTGATCCGGTTTTTCACGTCAGCAGAATCGAGATTATAACTTTCCGTTTCGATATCGGCGAAAATCGGCACCGCATTTACCGCTTTGACAGCGTGCCATAAAGCGCTGCAGGTATAGCTGGGGATTATCACCTCATCGCCGGGTTTGATTTGCAGGGCTTTCAGGGCGAGGATCAGCGCGCTGGTGCCTGAGGAAACGGCGATGCCGAATTTTTTTCCGACGAAACCGGACAGGACCGATTCCAGTTGCAGAACCTGTCCATTCTGAGCGATGTAACCGGAGGCGATTACCGTCTGAACGGCTTTGAGTTCCTTTTCTGAAAAACTGGGACGGTAGTGGGGAACCATCATATATTGATAAACAGTCTCAATGATTGAAATGCCTCGGCATAGGCGACCCGCGCCTGGACGCCCCGGAAGTGCGCCGCCGATTTGGCGACCTCCAGAATAGAAACGCCCGAGATATTGGTGCGGTCAATTTGCGATGCGTGGGCTTTCAGGGACTCGATTTTAATGTCCAAAAACTGCTGACCGATGTCCACGAACACATTGGGCTGGAAATTTTGGCTGGTCGGGGTTTCATAATACAATACGTTGCGAATATAGCGGGTGGCTGAATTGGTAATCGCGGCAATATGCCGGTGGTCCTGATGAGTGTCGTCATGGTAGTTGACGAAAATACTATCCGGATTAATCTTTTTGATGGTATCTTCGACTTTCATGATTGCATCTTTATTGATTTGCAATTCCGTATCCGCATACATGCCCCAAAATATATCCCGGACTTTCAGAATATTTGCAGAATTTTCCGCCTCTTTTCTCCGAATTTGTGCCTTTCCGGTACCGGCACTGCCGTCGGTGGCGATGAACGTATAGATGTTGTGACCGTAGGAGGCGTACTTTGCCAATGTACCGCCACAGCCGATTTCGATATCATCGGGATGGGCACCAATTGCCAGGATGTTCATTTTTTTGTAATGTGCTTTCATCGAATTCCTTTCTGGATAATATTGTATGCCGCAGGTCCTGCATTGAATATGAGGTCCAGAACCGACAGGTGGCTGATAAAATTACCGTATTGCTGAGAATAACCTGGGTGCTCAAAATGTTGAAAAATCAACCGGATACTGTTTTTCGGAAACAGCCCGGTGTCAAGGTAATCGTGCCCGCCGGCGCCGGACAGATAGGTGTCAGCCTGATGTATCTGTGTGAGAAAAATCAAGCGCTCATCGGCGTTGAGATCATCTCTGTTCTGCAATTCCTGAATCTTAGAGGCAATTTTTAAAGGTTTAGTAACATTCAGTTTTTCAAGAATCCAGCGGATGCCGGCGAGATTGAATTCTGCCAGATATTGCCAATCCCGCTCGTAGAGTTGTTCCAATTCCGGTAAATAATCGTGAAAGTAGGGGGCTTTGCTGTAATTACTTTTCAAAGCCTGGATGTGTTTATTCCGCCAGTTGATCCGGTCGTTGATCTGCACATCTTTGATGAGTTGCCCGAAATGATGAATAACCGGGACAGTCAGCCATTGGGGTCCGTTGGCGGATTTAATGCGATTGCGGTTTTGCCATTCATTTTTCTTGAACTGAACGTTGTCGAGAATGACGAAAATATCCGCCTGCATGATCTTGGCGAAATATCCAAGCCAGGGAAAGGTCTGCGGCTGATGTACGGCACAAATCATATTATTCGCTTGATTATTGTATCCTGATGAATTAATTTGACTTGAAATTTTTGATTAGGTGTAACATTTGGAGGAAATATGGGGACAATTATTAAGAGCTGCATGATTCTGGCTGTTATTTCGCTGATTCTGGGGCTGGTTTCACGCTTTACAATGAAACCCTTTTTTGTCGAAGCTCAGGCGTATCTGCAATTTGCCCAGTTTTGCTTTCTGGCAGCGATCACTTTTTTATTATATAAAATAGCCTACAAAACCAAGGATTGATCCTTTTATCAATATTTTTTGACGAATATAGGATTTGTCGCCAGCGTAATATAATCTCGTTTACCCACATAGACCCGGTAATAAACCATCCTATCCGGAAGCGGCTCTTCATCCACAAACCATTCATCCAGCGAACCGCGCATCTGATAGGTTTTGACTAAATCTGAGTTTTTATAGATATAAACGGACTGGGCTGGCGGATTTGTATGGATAGAATGCATCTGAATATGAACGGCAACCGGTGCCGCAGACAGTGTCAATGTTTCGCCGATAAAGGCGCTGCGCTGAGTGGCGATATCGTATACGGCGAATTCATCCAGGAAGAGCTCATTACCGACGAAATCGCGGGTCGCGTAGGAACGTCCGCTGCGCAGTGCTTCATAGACCCCTTTGCGGCTGCGTTCTTTGGCAAAAAGGAAGGTGCTAGTAGCCGTCACCTGCTTGAGCTCATTACTCTCTTCAAAGTCCAGTTCGCCAATGGCATAAACCGGTTTTTTACGGTAACCCCGGCAGTATTCATCCAGCGTGATGTCCCACAAACCGCCGGGTCGTCCGACTGTACGCATTCCTTCCCAGAAGATGCAGAATCCGGTGTAATCCCTGGTCTCTGTGATCAGGTCCGGATAGGCATCGGTTTCGATTTTGATGGATTGTGAAAGGAAAGGGATATTAACCGACCGAACAAGGGAATTTGAAACCTCCGGGTGAGCATAATAAATCAGACCGTTATTGTCGTTGACGTAGTCAATCAGCGCCTGGAACGGACCGGCGCCCTGGTTGCCGTGATATTGATCGTATTTATCCGGTAGAAACGGATATTCGGTATAGAGAATGTAGCCCAATAGTACGGCAAGCAGAAACGCTTTCCAGCTGAACCGGTATTTCCTTCGTCTTTTCCGGGCAACATGTGCGACATCGTGGCGCCGGCGCGACCGTTTAATAATGGAAAAAAAGGCAATTATGAACAGGATAAAATAGAGAAAAATTATCGAAAAATACATGAAGTTGGCGGAGATAAATTTCATTAGTTTGCCGGAACGTGGTTTCTGGTATCCCAGTTTGCCGTTTGCGATAGAGGGTATATTTTTAAAATCCTCCACATCGTCAAAGCCGAATACCAGCAGATGGGTGTGCCAGTTTCGCAGGGTCAGGTTGTTATAGAGTGGTGAGCCTTGCCAGTAGTAATAGGGCACGGCTTCGATGCCCGGAATAAAGATGATATCCGGAAAAATCCGATCAATCTGGTCAATTTCCTGCAGGTATTTTTCGACACCGTAACGGCTGACGGAGTTTTCCTGAATAGAGAATCTGAGAAATTTTTGAAAGGGTTGAATCCCGTAGGATACTTTCATGTTGTCGTGATCGGTGATAATGGCGACATCCAGTCCGAAGTTACTGGCTATTCCCGCCAGTTCACCCAGTGTATATGAGCCGCCGCTGACCTTGGAATCGAAGTGGATGCCGGTTTTCAAGCGATGGTAATTTCGATTGATCTGAGCTGTCGAGCCCGATAAGAGGAGTAGCGCTGCTAAGCTGATTTTAATCCAGGTTTTCATCGCTTTCAAAATTCGTTGTAAAAGTTGATTACTCTGCTAATATAATTGTTCAGGGAATAAAATTCCGCACATTTTCTGTTAAACATTCCAATATTTCGACAAATTTTTCGGTTTTCAAACAGATACTGGATAGAGTCAGCCAATTCTCGATGGTTACGGGATTCCACCAGCAGACCGTTTTTTTGATGCTGAATCACCTCCGGTACGCCGCCGACTCGGGTGGCGACAATCACCAGACCGCACGCCATTGCCTCCACCAGAACCCGCCCGAAACCTTCATTGAGAGATGTCAAAACAAACAGGTCATGTCGGGCAAGTAAGCCGGGGATATCGTGGCGATAACCGAGAAATTGAACGTTTTCAAGATGCTGTTTTGCGACGAATTCTTCTGAAGCTGAGCGCAATTCACCATCGCCGACGATGGTCACTTCCAGTTTCAGATTGGACTGTTTCAGGTTGACTAACGCATTCAGCAGCATTTGCAGATTTTTTATGGGGACGAGGCGCCCGATCCAGATGATTGCCAGGGAGTTATTTGGTGGATTTGAGATGTTGCGAGATGGATTATCGTAAAACGGGTGCAGATCAACGCCGCAGGAGGAAACGACGAATTTTTCCGGGCGAGCAACCCGCATCGCGATGTGATCCTGGCGCCCGGCTTCCGTCAGGTTGAAAATTTTTGTCGTGTAGTGCGCCGCCAACTTTTCCAGCAGAATGAACACACGGCTGATGATTTGGCTATAGTAGCCATAGAATATATGCCCGTGCGGCGAGTGGAATATCTTTGGAATTCTGCAGTAGTGACCGGCTAATCGTCCGAGGATTCCCGCTTTAGAGGAATTGGTATGCAGGATGTCCGGTCGGAATGTTCGAAAAATGGCTACCAGCTGTAAAAATGCCTGAAAATCCTTGAAGGGCTGGAGCGGACGAATCAGGGATTCCACAAATTGGATTGAAAAACCGTTCGCCTGCGCATATTGCAGCGGGTCCCAGAGTGGCTCGATTGTTTTTCCGGATATCAGGAGAACCTG
>DSAS01000047.1 GCA_011046365.1 Fidelibacterota bacterium | reverse complement strand
GTGGTGACGATCAAGATGCTGGAAAAGCTGCCCTATCCGAAAAAACTGCGCCGGGTGCCCGAATATGCCGGCGGTCACCACGAGAAACTGGATGGAACCGGCTACCCCAACCATCTCAAGGAAGACCAGCTGTCACCCCAGGCACGCATGATGGCGCTGGCGGATATTTTCGAGGCGCTCACCGCCCGCGACCGACCCTACAAAAAGGGTAAAACCCTCTCCGAAGCCATGAAAATCATGAGTTTCATGGCTAAAGATAAACACATTGACCCGGAGCTGTTTAAAATCTTCGTCAAGGAAAAATTGTACCTGAAATACGCCGAGGAGAATATGGACCCCTCCCAGATTGATGAGGTGGACCCCAGTCTCGGTCAATAAATTACCCGCAATCCAACTCCCGATACAATAGTCACCGATGGAAAAACCGGTTAAAAAACATCAGGAAAGCGAACTGTCCATCGAGGAGCTCGCTTATGGCGGGAAAGGCTTGGCGCACCTTGACAATTTTGTCATTTTTGTCGAAAACGCCCTGCCCGGTCAGCGGATCAATGCCCGCATTACAAAGGTCAAACCCGGATTTGGCGAAGCCAAAATTCTGAACATTATCCGCCAGAGCCCCGAATATACGCAGCCGCCCTGTCCCTACTTTGACCACTGTGGCGGCTGCCTGCACCAGCAGCTCAATTATCCTGCTCAACTTTACTATCTGCACAAACAGGTATCCGACCTCTATCATCACTTCGGTGGTCTCGGTGCCGTACCAGTACTGCCACCAATTCCGGCTGAGAAAATATTCCGCTACCGCAATAAAATGGAGTTCGCCTTTTCCGATCAGCGCTGGCTGATAGACGGTTTCGAAAACCATAAACCGCGAGATTTTGCCCTGGGGCTACGGGCGGCAGGCAATTTCTGGAAAGCAATTGACCTGAATGACTGCCTGATCGCTCCGGAGGAGACCGCCGTCGTTCTTGCCACCGTTCGTGAATTCGCACTAACCAATCACCTCTCGGCACACAACCAAAAACAGCATACCGGTTTCCTGCGCCACCTGGTACTGCGCAAATCCCACAGCTCCGGCGAGCTGCTGATCAATATCGTCACCAACCGCGACAATCCGGTTATTTTTCACCCGCTTATCACCGAGTTGTCAAGTCAACTGAACCATCTGGGCAGCTTTGTCAATACCGTCGCCCGCGGCTGGTCGGGAACCACCATCGGCGATAAACAGCACCTCCTCTACGGTAAGGGTTATTTTTTAGAAAAACTGGACGGTCTGAGTTTTAAAATTTCACCCGCTTCCTTTTTCCAGACCAATACCAACATGGCGCAAAAACTCTACCGCCTTGTCCGGGAACTGGCAGGGGTTGAGAAAAACGACACGGTTTGGGACCTCTACAGCGGGACCGGCAGCATTGCCCTCTATCTGGCGCAGGATGCCAAAGAGGTCATCGGTTTCGAGATAATCAGGGCGGCTGTCGCCGACGCCCGTTTCAATGCCGAACTTAACCACATCGCAAATGCCCGGTTCGTCGAAGCCGATCTGGATAAATTGTCCCGGGAAAATCCAGAAATGCTAAGCGCCTTGCCGGCTCCGGATGTCCTGATCATTGATCCGCCGCGCAGCGGCATGCATCCCCGTTTAGTTGACACCGTTGCCCAACTCGCGCCCAAAAAGGTGATCTATGTCTCCTGCAATCCCGCTACCCAGGTGCGCGATATCCGCTCGTTGGTGGAACGAAAATCCTACGCCATTGAACAGATTCAACCGCTGGATATGTTTCCACATACACCTCATATCGAAGTGGTTGCCAAACTTTTTCGGACCTGAAACAGATCATCTTGCAAGCGCCAGGCAATAACCATTTCTATTGCTAAAATCTCGCCTCACAATTATATTTCAATTTGATTGGGGGAGATCTGGGATTCATTGTGAAATGTCGTCGGTTGAGATTAACGAACAATCAGAGTATGAAATGAACAGACGTATACTGATCATTGATGACGATCAAAATTTGCTGAATTTGTACCAGGATTTTCTGTCTCCGGAGTTGGCAGTGGAGCGCACCGATACCCCAAAATTCTTTGTGGTCACACCGCCGGGCATGGACAGGCTGGCTATGAAATCGTCAAGCGCCAGCTGATGTTGAACCAGCCCTTTGCGGTTGCTTTTATTGACATGCGCATGCGTCCGGGTTGGGATGGATTGCGAACTGCCCGGGAGATCCGAACACTGGATGATCGGATCTTCATCGTCATTATTACCGGTTATCATGACCACTCCATCGCTCAAATTCAGGACGCCCTGGAACACGACGTTTTCTATCTCAGCAAGCCCTCATGTAAAGAGGAAATCTACCAGATGGCTCACAGCCTGTGCTCCCGCTGGAACCGGGATTTCGGATCGAAAACTCCCGGCACTTCAGCGGATGCCCCTCAAAAAACAGACAATTGTCAGGAAAATTTACCCGGAATGCTGACCATTGCGGGGGTCACCGAAAAGACCCGGGTGCTCCTGAATAATACCGATTTTGTGATTAAAAATTTCCCTTTTAAAATCGGTCGCAGCGTTGCTGATCAGGCAAATTCACTGTCGGACAACGGACTGCTGATTCAGGATTCTGAGCCCTATACTGTCTCAAAACATCATCTGCTGATCAACAATTACAACGGTGAATACTACATATTGGATACCGGGAGCCGTCTCGGAACCATTGAGAATGATGAGCAGATCGGGAGAAAAACATCTCGTTATAAATCCCTTTTACACGCCGGTGAAAACTGCCTGATCGTAGGCGGCGAATCCTCTCCGTTTGTATTCAATATCACACTTTCATATGTCGTTACCACCGAATCGTCCGATTAATTACAATAACGATATCCAAGTTAGCGTTTTTGTCCGGAGCTGGTACTGTTTCCAGCACCCTTTCCATTAAAATAGAATCGTTTAAAAGTGCGTATAGTCGCTAATTTCATCCTTCGCTTCCAGCTGCCGCTGCTGCTGATCGCCGGACTGACTGGCGCCTTTTTTCTCCGTTACATTCCCGGAACGGAAATGAGCGAAGATGTCTCCACCTGGTTTAACGATAATGACTCCGTCCTGATCGAATATCGCGATTTCCAGGACACTTTCAACGAAAGTCAATTCCTGATGGTAGCTTACGAGTGGAACCCACCGTTCTCCGGGTCCGAGCTGAGCTATCTGTCGCTTTTGACCGACTCGCTGGCAAAGCTACCCCATATCCGGGATGCCCTCAGCCTGACCACCGTAGAAAACATCAGCGGAACCGATTACGGGCTGGAGATCGGTGCCCTGTTTGATGATGACCTCCCTGTTACTGAAGTGATAAGTAATATCCGGCGGCATCCCTTTGTCTACGGAAATCTGATTTCACGGGATTTTCACAGCGTGGCAATCATGTTGATCCTGGAGCAAAATGATGATGACACCAGAAGTCTCAGCGAATTTAACCAGGAAGTGGATACAAATCTCCGCAATTTGCTCCTTGCCGAAACGGCGCGAACCGGACGACAGTTTCATCTGGGTGGCGAACTGATCAATAATGCAGCAATTGAGATAATGATGGAGCGCGATATCCGGCTCTTTTTTCCTTTATCAATGGTAATCTCGGCGGTCTTTTTATGGCTGATATTCCGCAATATTTTTGCTATCCTGTCTCCCTTGCTAACGGTTTTTCTGGCACTGGTCTGGGTAATCGGGCTAAAGGGCTATTGTGAATCGCCGATCACGCCCGTATCTACAACCCTTTTTGCACTGATAACCATCATCGGTATAGCGAATTCAGTGCATCTGATCAGCCAATTCCGGTTGGAATATGCGCAGCGTCCGGATCGCAAAGCAGCCGTTCTGGCAGGTCTCACGAAAGCCGGGACGCCCTGTTTTTTTACCTCATTGACCACGGCAATCGGCTTCGGCTCACTGGTCACCAGCTCTATTCCGGGCATTGCCGATCTGGGCATCTTTGCCGCCATCGGTATCATGAGTTCCTACCTGCTGTCCATTATCCTGATTCCCGCCGGATTGCTCCGGTTCCCGCCGCCCAAACCGGATTCCGTCACGAAGCAGAGCAACCTTACTCACACACTGCTCAATAAAATCGCCGATCTGAACGAAAGGTATCCTCTGTGGGTCAGCGCAATTTTCGGCATCATAGTCATCGTAATGGCGCTGGGCATTCCCCGCATCCGTATCGAAGGTTCGATTATCGAATACCTGAAAACCGGCACCCGTCTCTATCAGGACACCCAATTCCTTGACCGGCATCTGTCCGGAGTCTCCAGCACCGAGATCATCATCGAAGGAATCCCGGACTGCTTTAAGAATCCCGACCTGCTGACCGAAATTGAGGCATTCCAGCAGGAAATTGCTGCCCATCCGCGGGTCTCGGTTTCCTATTCTGTCACAGATTACCTAAAAATGATCTATCGCGCCCTGAACAGTGACGAGGATGCTTATTACCGTATTCCGGAAACCCGGGACGCCGTCGCTCAATGTCTGCTCATGTACGAAATTTCCGGCGGCACCGAAATCGAAAAGTACATCAGCAATGACTACAGTATGGCGCGCATTTCTATCATCACCAAACAGATGAATGATCAGGAAAGTAACCGGCTGTTTGCCCTGATTGATGATTTTTCAGACAATCATTTTACTGAATATCGGGTCCGCAAGACCGGTTTCGATTATCTGGTAAATCAGCTGACCCGGCGCATTATCGCTACCCAAATCACGAGTCTGCGAACCGCCTCTGCGATCATTTTGCTGCTGATGCTGATCATATTCGGACTGCGGCTGGGATTGCTCAGCCTGTTGCCAAATGTCTTTCCGGTTGTCTTTATTCTGGGATTAATGGGGTGGGCTGGTTTCCGGCTGAACATGGCGACGGCGATTATTGCATCGGTCGCCATCGGCATCGTCGTTGACGATACCATTCACTTTTTCACCCATTTTAAATATGAATACCGGAAAACCGGCGACATCCACCGCGCCATGCGCGCCGCCCTGACCGGCGTCGGGCGGGCACTCATCTTTGCCTCGCTTATCCTAATGACGGGATTTTTAATCTTTATTCTTTCAGATACCAGAATTCTGATGGACTTTGGGATTCTCGCCAGCATCGCCATCTTCACTGCGCTGCTAGGTGATCTGTTTGTCGGTCCGGTATTGTTATCCTCAATTGACGTACTGCGCAAGCGTTTCAAAAAGTAGGCACGCCTCTCGAATAAACAGCCAACCGCTTTACAAATTCAGATATATGCCGGCGACCTCCTCGGCTATCGCCGGACAGGCGGTCAGGGCGGGCGAATCAATTCCGATCAGGTTAATTAATCCCGGCAGACCTTTATCCGCTTCGTGGCGGATAACAAAATCCCTGACCGGCTCACCCTGGGTTTGCAATTTCGCCCGGATACCGGTAATGCCCGGAGTCAGGTCTGTCTTGCTTAGAAAGGGCAGGTACCTTTTGGCGCCATGATAAAAATCATCCAGATGCTTTGGGTCCACGTCGTAATTGATCGCATCCACATAAATTGCATTGGGTCCCAGGGCAAAGGAACCATCCAGCCGCAAGCGGACGTGAATTCCCAGACTCACCGGTGTGGGAGTCGGATAGATCAGGTGACTCATTTTCCCGCTATGACGCCGGTCAACATCGAAATACTCGCCTTTGACCCAGTGAATTTTATAGCCGTTTTTGACAATATCAATACCCGCCATGGCAGCCACATTATCTGCAAACAGACCGGCGGCGTTGATTACTGCTTCGGCTAAGATTTCTTCTATCTCCCCGTCTGAGCGCCGGATCGTGATTCGAAAAAGTCCGGCCCTCTTTTCCAGACCAATCACTTCACGGTTATAGCGCACCGAAACGCCGTTTGCAATGGCTTCCTGCTCAAAAAAGCGCATTAGCGCTACCGCATCCATAATTCCCGATTCCGGGCTGAGAAGCGCCCAGCGCGCCCGCACCTGCGGTTCCAGCCGCCGGATTTCCAACACGTCAATCAGACGCAGATTCGGCACGCCATTGATCTCACCCTGCCGGTAAATGTCTTCGATTTCATTCCGTTCGGCAGAGCTGTTGGCGATAATCAATTTTCCGGTTTTGCGGTGGGGAACATCATACCTGTCGCAGAGCTCATAGAGCGACCGGTTGCCCGCCACACAGAGGCGCGCTTTCAGGCTATCGGTGGGATAGTACATCCCGCCGTGGATTACCTCACTGTTGCGTGTCGAGGCGTCCTGTCCAAAAGTCGCATGCCGTTCCAGCAGAATAATCGCTTTTTCTGTTGCAGACAATCGCCGGGCGATCGCCAGCCCCACCGAACCGGCACCAATTATTGCAATCCTGTATCTGTTCATCTCTGCTTATCCTTCCACTGCTAACCGACTAATCCCATATATTTAAATCCCTCTCCACCGACCTGTTCAGATTTTTCCCCGCTTATTCCAGACATAAAAGAACAAGCCGGGCAGTGCGATAATAGACCCAAACAGAATCGTCAGGCTCAAAGAGGAGGTGATTTTGCCAAACAGAAAGGCTGCCCCGATAATCAAGGTGCTGCTGAAAAAGTAAAGCAGATTGAAACGCATCAGTACCAGCGCATAAAAAAGCGTCGCCATCAAGAGCACACTTCCGATCACAGCCTGTATATAGCGCTTCCTGATCGTGTCTTTTCCCGAAGGAATCTCCTTGACAATATCGGGAGCGTTGCGGATATGTCTGTCGCAGTACCACAATTTCACATCTTTACAGTAGGGAATCACTTTGACCTCATACTGCCAGAGGGTGGCAACCGGTTGAGTATCCGGACGTCCGCAGACCACGCAGGGGCGGCAGGACAGAAAGGGATCAATATACAGCCGTCCCAGAATAAAAATCATCAGATTCAGTAAGACCACCACAACAATTATTCTTAAATTTCGTTGAATGGTCAGCACCATTAAAAAATCTTTTGCATTGGAATGTCGCATAAATTTATCCCGGATTAATCTATTTATTTATTGAACGAAATCAGAAACACCGCCCAAAGTTAAGGGTTCCAAAATCAATTTAAAACAGAAACACTCTTGATAAAGCAGGCTTTTTTTTGTAAATAATGGCAGTATGAATAACGATAGGAGGTAAATATGTTATCCAAAATCAAATGGCTAGGGCACGCCACGGTGATGTTCACCGCGCCGAAAATTATTTACATTGATCCCTATCAGTTGAAGGGAACTCCGCCAAAAGCCGACATCATTCTGATCACCCATGATCATTACGATCATCTCTCGGAACCCGATATTAAAAAAATTCGCACTGCCGACACCGTCATCGTCATTCCAGAGTCGGTAAAAAAATCGCTGCCGGGCAATCTGCGCCACATCAAAATCGGCGAAACCATCCGCATCGCGGATATCACTGTTGAAGCCGTTCCCGCTTACAATACGGACAAGCAGTTCCACCCCAAAAGCGCTCACAATGTCGGTTATATTGTAACCATTGACAACACCCGCTACTATCACGCCGGCGATACCGACATCATTCCTGATATGAAAAACCTCAAGGTTGATGTCGCTTTTCTGCCGGTGGGCGGCACTTACACCATGAATCCCCGGGAAGCCGCCGAAGCCGCGGAAAAAATTCAACCCAAAATTGCAGTGCCCATTCACTACAACAGCATTGTCGGCTCCAGTGAAGACGCCCGGCTGTTCAAAGAGCTCTGCAGCTGTCCCGTGGAAATTTTAACAGAAGGAGCCTAATCCATTCCGTCTTCCAATCTGAAGCCCGAACTGGAACTGGCGACGGCAACCGCCTTTGAAGCGGGGCAAATCATCCTGAAATATTATCGGCGTGATTATGAAATTCGGGATAAAGGTCGGCATAACCCGGTCACCTCTGCCGATCTGGAAGCCGACTCGTTCATACGAAACCAAATTATGACCAAATATCTTCAGGACGGCTGGCTTTCCGAGGAGAGTGTGGATTCACACGGGCGTCTGACTAAAGAACGGGTTTGGATAGTAGACCCTCTGGACGGCACATTTGAATTTATCCGGGGAATACCGGAATTTGTCGTCTCCATCGCCCTGACAATTGACCGGGAACCGGTTGTCGGCATCATCTACAATCCGGTGACCGATGAACTATACACTGCGTCCAACGGCATCTCCCGCCTAAACGGCAGGCGTCTGCAGTGCAGCCATCAAAGTGATCTGGAAAAGGCAACTGCCTGCGTCAGCCGTTCGGAAACCCAAGCGGGGCTGTGGCAACCTTATGCCCACTTATTTCAAAAATTTCTTGTCAGCGGCAGTATTGCCACCAAGCTGGTCCACACCGCCGCCAGTCGCAGCGACCTGACCATCAGTTTGCGGTCGAAACATGAATGGGATATCTGCGCCGCTGACCTGATCGTCCGCAACGCCGGCGGATTAGTCATCACCCGTAACCTACGGGGAATCCACTACAACTCCGCAAATCCCGTAATCCCCAGCGGACTGATCGCCGGACCGCCCCAGCTGGTGGAGATTGCGAAAACGCTATTCAGGGTTTAATTTATCATTGTAACCGTAACGGTGATTGAGAATCAAATAACTGGAATTGAATAGAGGATAACCGATGCCTGTTTTTGACTATGAATGTAAACACTGTGGGAAAGTTTTTGAAGAGCTGGTCCTTTCCAGCGCAACGCCCGATTCGGAAATTCAATGCCCTGCCTGCGGTCATAAGGAATCCATTCGGCGTATGTCGGCACCATCAATCGGTGGGAGCAGCCGTTCGTCCGGTTCAGGTGCAGGCTGCGGCAGCAGCGGTTTTACCTGAGCCACCTGATTCACCGGCAGTTGCCGGTTTCAATAGATTAAATACTTCTTTCGATTTTCTTTAAAATCGGTCAGCTGGTCCTGCCACTGTTCAATGATCTCGTCGGCTGATTTACCCGCCAGTATTTGCGAGTGAACCTGATCTGTCCCCATGGCTTTTAAAAACATACCGATCCGTTCGGTGCTGTAAATCGGCTGTTCCGGATACAGCTTCTGGATCGCCTGCAGGATCATTATCTGGGTTCGCATGGGTAGAAAGTGTTTCGCGGCGGTGATGTGAATCTGGACGCCCTGCAGCTGGGCTCCCTGGCGGGTATAGTAGTACGGTTTATAGTACATCGGGCGAAAATAGACACCCGGCAGTTGATAGGAATTCAACTCCCGGCTCAGCTCATTGGCATTCATCCATTCTGCGCCAATCAATTCAAAGGGCAGCGTATAACCTATTCCGATATCAACAGTATGCAGTTCCCCGATACAGCCCGTCGCCGCACAGAACAGAGCCGTTTTAACATGTGGAATATGGGGCGATGTAATGACCCATTCCAGTCCGGTTTCAGCTCCAATCATATCCCTTTGCCAGTTTTTCATTGGAATAACCGTCAGATCAACATGAATATCGAATTCATGATTAAAATACTGCGCCAGTTCTCCAACGGTCATACCGTAGACAAAAGGAATCGGATAGAGCCCGATACCGGAGCTGAAAGCCGGATCCAGCACCGGTCCCTCAATCAGATTGCCACCCAGCGGATTCGGGCGGTCTAAAACTACAAACTGTTTTCTCTGTTCGGCGGCAGCCTGCATGCTGAGCGCCATGGTGTAGATGTAGGTATAGGCGCGTGAGCCTATATCCTGGAGATCATAGATTAACACATCCAGCTGCGCGAGCATTTCCGGAGTCGGTTTTCGATTTTTCCCGTAAAGACTGTAGACCGGAATTCCGGTTTGCGGGTCGCGAAAATCGTCCACTTTAACGCCAGCCGTGACATCACCGCGGACGCCGTGCTCCGGTCCGAAGAGTGCCACCAGGTTGACATCCGAGTGATTATACAGCAGGTCCACCGTTGATTGCAGCGCCGCATTGACGCCCGACTGATTGGTAATCAGCCCGACCCGTTTGCCCTTAAGAAAATCGGTGCGTCCAGCCAGCAATACCTCAATACCGGGCAGAACCTGTCGCGGCTTGTTGCAGACGCTGCTGAGCAATACGGCTATCACAATCGTCACACATAAAAAAGTCCAGCCAGTTTTCACAAATTTCTCTTAAATTATTTTTTTAAAGTGATTATAAGTGAACATTACTAACCCAGAAATTCATCATAAGAAAACAGCCCAACGTAAAATATTTTTACCATTTCTTTATTGCCTCCTACGCCGATTCTCGATAACTTGACGGGTAACCTTTGAATCAAATTGAGAATATCTATGAATCCCTTCGCCAATGAAGCGTTCCTGCAGGAATCGGAAACATATATCCGCTCGTTTCCGGTTCGGATTCCGGCGATAGCCGTCGTATTGGGTTCCGGTTTGGGCTATTTTGCCAGCAATCTAAAAACCCCCGTAATATTGAATAGCCGTGACATCCCGCATTTCCCCAGCCCTACTGTTCAGGGGCACGAGGGTCGGCTGATTTTCGGGAATGCTCATAACACTGCCGTGCTCGCTATTCAGGGACGCTCCCATTATTACGAGGGGAAATCCCTGGCTGAGGTTACCTATTATGTCCAATTATTAGCCCGGCTCGGCATTAAACATCTGATTCTGACCAATGCCGCCGGTGGCATTAATCCGGTCTTAAAGCCCGGAGACTTGGTATTGCTTAATGACTTTGTCAATTTTACGCAAATAGATGTGCTGCCTAAAAATCAATATCCCCGTACTTTCTTCAGTAAAAGGCTGGCACAAATTGCCCGCCGGATTGCCAAAGAGACCGGTATTGCGCTCCATAAGGGCAGCTACTGCTGGACATGCGGTCCGAGCTATGAGACCCACGCTGAAGTGGAAATTATCCGCGCACTCGGCGCCGATGTCGTGGGTATGTCAACGGTTCCCGAACTCATAATGGGAGCGTACCTCGGTCTGAATATTCTCGGTATCAGCCTTGTCACAAACCTGGCTGCCGGACTCAGCACCACCCCGTTGACACATGCCGAAGTTCAGGCAACAGCTGATGAGATCAAAGAGTCCTACTCCAATTATATGCTCGATTTAATCGCCGCAATCGGCAGCGCTGAAACATAAAATAAGAACTTCCGTATAAAAACAGTTCTGTCACATGTCATCATTATCATTGTAAAAAAACCGGAAAAACCGTAATATTTCCACCACCATGGGACGCGCAGACCGACATAAAAAAATCCTCAGCTGGAAAGCAGCGATTCTGTATACAGTGGTAATTTATGTAATCGGTTCTTTCGCCGCCCTGGGTATTCTGTCCCACTCCTCTCAGGACTTGCCCTCCATCGAACAACTTCAGAATATCGCCCCTGAGCTTGTCACCCGTATCTATTCTGCCGAGGGAGAGGTGTTGCACGAACTGTTTACCCAACATCGAATTTACATCACGATGGATAAAATCCCATCAACGATGGTCGCGGCGGTTATTGCCATTGAAGATGCACGCTTTAATCGGCATTGGGGGCTGAGTCTGCGGGATTTCAGTCGGGCAGTCATACTGAATATTCTCTACCCAAGACAACTTCAGGGCGCCAGCACCCTAACCCAGCAGCTCGCCCGGATTTTATACGATACTATCGGCTTCGAAAAAACCTATTCGCGAAAGATCAAAGAGCTGTTAACGGCTCTGCAGATCGAGAGAATGTACAGCAAATCTGAAATCGCCGAAATGTACATCAATCACAGCTGGATGGGCAACGGTGTCTACGGCATTCAAGCCGCCGCCAAACGCTATTTTAACAAAACTTCCGAAAATCTGACTGTTGATGAATGTGCCTTGCTGGCTGGTATTATCCAAAATACCCGGCGCTATTCCCCGATTAACAATCCGGTCAGCGCCTATCAGCGTCGCAACCTGGTGCTCTACCGGATGATGGAGCTCGGATATCTGTCCCGTGAAGAGTATGCCCTCTACCGTAATGCGCCGATTCAAGTTCAGCAACCCGATCCGGCGCCGACTATCGCACCCTATTTCGTCGAGCAGGTCAGACGCTGGCTGCAACAGGAAGGTGACAAGCTGGGAGTTGACATTTACCGCGACGGGCTATCCGTTTATACCACCCTGGACACCCGGATTCAAGCCATCGCTGACTCGGCTTTTCAGCGCCATCTCACCGTCCAGCAAAAAATTCTGAATCAACGCCTTCTGGCTAATCCGAAAACCATCGAGACAATCATTAGCAAAGATTCCACCATCAGCATTGAACAGGTGCAGGCGATGATCCGGGGTGAAATCCCCATGGAGCCGTCCCTGCGTTACTCGCTGGCGGTGGAGGGAGCGCTGATCGCACTGGAACCCTCCACGGGACATATCCTGGCGATGATCGGCGGACGCGATTTTAATCTGTCCCAATTTAACCGGGCAACCCAGGCTAAACGTCAACCCGGCTCCGTTTTTAAACCGATTGTATATGCCACGGCTATTGATAATGGTTTTCCGGTCACGACCCAGCTGCTCAATCAGCCAATCGTCGTCTATCTGGATGATGGCAAGGTCTGGCGTCCCCACAACTTTGATTTTTCCACCGGCGGACCGACAACCTTTCGGGAAGGCATAAGACGTTCACTTAATTTGGTAGCCGCGCGGGTCGTGCAGGAGCTGATTTCCCCTAAATCGGTCGTCGAAACAGCCCAGCGGATGCACCTGACCACCTATATCCCTGCCGTTGACGCCATCGCACTCGGAACCGCCGCGGTAATTCCGCAGGAAATTACTGCCGCTTACGGTATTTTTGCCAATCACGGTGTCTGGGTCGAGCCGATCGCGGTAACCCATATCAAAGACCGTTACGGCAATACAATCGCCAGCTATTCACCGCGCCAGGAATATGTCTTCAGTGAGGAAGTTGCCTACCTCGTAACCGACCTGCTTGTCACCAACATAAAGTCCGGAACCGGCGGCAGCGCCAGCTGGAAATACGGTTTCCGCCATACTGCCGGCGGCAAAACCGGAACAACCAATGACGCCAGCGATGCCTGGTTTGTCGGCTACACGCCCTATATGGTTGCCGGAGTCTATGTCGGCGTTGATAATCCGGCTGTTTCGCTCGGTCCCAATGAGACCGGCGCCAAAGCCGCACTGCCAATCTGGGCGCGCTTTATGCGGGATGCCCATAAAGCCAAAGACTGGAAAGATTGTCCCTTCGAGCGCCCGGCTAATGTTATTGACGCGAAAATATGCAAAGAGACGAAACTACTGCCGGCTGAATACTGCCCGATTGAAACCGAAATATTTATCCGGGGCACCGAACCGACAGAGCGCTGTAAAATTCATGCCGAGATTGACGAAAACCGTGAAATTGACCGGGTAAATTTTTAATAGGACCAATCATGACACCTGTCAATCCGGAGCAAGCTGTCACTTCTAAAAAAACGACACCGAAACCGCTGGTCATCTATGGCGGACCGCTCTATGATGGAAAAGGCAATGTCTACGCAGACGGCGCCGTCTATGTGTCAGAAAGCAAAATTGCAGCCGCCGGTACAGAGGAGACGGTTTTTACCCAGATTCCCAAAAGCGTGGACATCGAGGTTTACGATACACAGGGGTCCCTCATTACACCCGGTTTTATCAACCTGCGGAATCATTTTTACCGCGCATTCGGTTTAGGCTTGCCCGCTTACCACCCCAACGATTTCAGTCGGAAACAACAGGAACACTTCTGGTGGAAATATGACCAATGCCTGGACGAAGATACAATCCAGCTGGCAACCCTCCTCGACATCATGGAGGCTATTAAACAGGGAACCACCACACTATTCGATTGGCACTCTACGCCACTCCAGATATCAAATACCTTGAGCAATATTGCCGCGGTGGTAACCCGCGCCGGATTCCGAGCCGTACTCAGCTGCGAAATATCCGGGCGACTCGGTGACGATATTTTCAGTCGCACCCTGGCAGAAAACCAGCAGGCGAAGAAAGAGTTGTCGGACAACCCGTTCGTGCGGACAATACCCGGTATTCAATGTACCGGGCGACTTTCCGATAAAGCCCTGTCCCTAATTAAGGCAAGCATAGCTGATGGCGAGACCGGATTGCAGATCGAAATTGCCTCCGACGATGATATCAAACGACTGGATTCCTTGCAGCTGCTCAACGCCAAAACGGCGCTTGCCGGACCGGTTATTCCCGGTGATCAAAGCCTTGAAATTCTCCAAAATACCGGCGCCACATTCGTCATAACTGCTATTTTCTCCGGCGATTATTCTTTTCTGTCCTCGCCTGAAATCAATGTCGGCATTGGCACCGCCGGACAACCCGGTGGAATTCTCCGAAACCTTCAGAACCTCTTGACTATTTTAACTCAAAAAGGGATAGATTCAGCGGAAATCTTTACCCGGCTCGAAAAACTAATCCGCGGAAATAACCGTTTCGCCGAACTCTTTTTTCCGGATAAACCGGGCATCATTGAACCGGGTTCTGCGGCGGATATTGTCGTTTTCGATTATGTCCCTGTTTCGTCAATAACGGAGGAAAATTATCACCAGCATCTCTTTTTCGGGCTGCCGTCAACGTCCGCTAAAATGGTCGTGATCGATGGTAAATTTATCTACAATGAAGACTCCTTTCTAACGATTGACAGGGAAATAATTATTGAAGAAAGCCAAAAGGCATTTCGGCGACTTCGTGAAAAATTTGAAAAACTGTAAGAGGTAAATTTGAAGCAATTTATGACACTGTGTATCAGCCTCGTCATTGTCGGATTTCTTAACCTGACCGCTCAAACCGAGCATATTTCGGTCGAACTGCTCAATACGATCCAGTCTACCCTGACCTTCGATAATCAGACCCGCGCTATGCAAAACGCCGTCTCCAATAACGACGTCCGTTCACTCGCCCTGAATCGGGAACTGATCAATCAAAGCGACCACCACTTTGCCCATAAAATCCCGGTACCCTCCATCACCGATCAGAAATCCTCGGGACGCTGCTGGCTCTTCACGGCGCTGAATGTGCTCCGCCCGAAGGTCATTGAACAGTACAATTTGAAAGATTTTGAGTTTTCTCAAAGTTACCTTTTCTTTTGGGATCAGCTGGAAAAAGCCAATCTCTTTCTCGAAGCCGTAATCAGCACCCGGGACATGGACATTGATGATCGGGAGGTCCAATGGCTTTTCCAGAATCCCATCGGTGACGGTGGCGTCTGGAGCATGATGCCATGCCTTGTCACCAAATACGGCGTCGTCCCCAAAGAGGCTATGAAAGAGAGCTATAACAGCGAAAACACCCGCATGATGAGCCGGCTGATCCGTCGCAAATTGCGCGCTCAGGGAATGCAGATCCGCCAGTGGCATGCCGCCGGGAAAAAGGAAAACTATATCCGCCGTCAGAAGCCCGCCATGCTGGCTGAAATTTACCGCATTTTGGTCATTTCCATGGGTACACCACCAACCGAATTCAGCTGGCGGTATACTGATAAAAACGACAACCTGATCAATGCCGGAGTTTTTACACCTCAAAGTTTTTATGCGGAAGTCGTCGGCACCAAACTGGACGATTACGTCATGCTCATGGACGATCCGAGTAAAGAGTATTACCACCTTTATGAAATCAAATACGATCGCAACTGCTTCGAAGGTCCCAATTGGACCTTTATCAATCTTCCGGTGGCAGAGATCAAAGCGGCTGCCAGACGTTCCCTTTTGGCTAATGAACCAATGTATTTCTCCTGTGATGTTGGCAAGCAGCTCGACAGAGAGCGGGGTCTTTTAGCGCTGGACCTTTTTGACTATGAGTCCATTTATGGAGTCTCGTTTGCAATGACCAAAGAGCAGCGGATATTAACCTACGAAAGCGGCTCCACTCACGGGATGAACCTGATCGGACTGGATACCAGTGCAACGGGCAGCGTGACCAAGTGGCTGCTGGAAAACAGCTGGGGACCGCAGGCGGGTCATCAGGGATATTTGACAATGACCGATGCATGGTTCGATGAATATATGTTCAGACTGGTAGTCCTGAAACAGTTCTTACCGGACGCAACGCTGGCGATCCTGAAGCAAAAACCCATCCTGCTGCCGCCCTGGGATCGCATGTTTTAAATAAGGGAGATATGAAGATGCAAAAATGTCGGAAAATTAACCTGTATCTAACTATATTATGTTCAGTGAATTTCCTGTTTGCCAGCCCGCAAAAAACCCTTAATCTGATGCCGGTGCCGCAAGAGATTCACCTTCTGGAAGGTCGTTTTCGCCTCGATGAGACCTTTACCCTGAAGGTTACTGGTCCCGCCGGCCGGCGTCTTTACAAGGCAGCTACCCGGGCGTTGCGCCGTCTCGCCGGTCGGACCGGTCTCTTCCTGCCGCAGGATTTCATTACCGCCGCCACACAGCCGGAAAACCCGCAGTTGATCATCACTGTAACCAGGCCCGGAAAAATCGAACTGTTTGAGGACGAATCCTATGCCCTGGCTGTCAGTGATACACTGATCTCTCTTTCTGCACCCACGGATATAGGTGCCCTGCGCGGGCTGGAGACCCTGCTCCAGCTCCTCTCCGTTGACAAAGAGGGCTATTATTTTCCCAATTGCATTATCAACGACCGCCCCCGTTTTCCCTGGCGCGGTCTGCTGATAGATGTCAGCCGCCATTTCATGTCGGTGGAGGTTATTAAACGTAATCTGGACGGTATGGCGGCAGTTAAAATGAATGTCCTGCACTGGCATCTCGCCGACGATCAGGGCTTCCGGGTCGAATGCCACACCTGGCCGAAACTGCACGAATTGGGCTCCGACGGCTTTTATTACACCCAATGTCAGATTAAAGAAATCCTAGATTATGCCGCCGAGCGCGGCATCCGGGTAGTCCCAGAATTCGATGTCCCGGCACACGCCACCAGCTGGCTGGTCGCCTACCCCGAACTCGCCAGCGCACCGGGTCCCTACACCATTGAGCGCGGCTGGGGTATCAAAGACCCCACCATGAATCCGGCAAATGAATTTACCTATGAATTCCTGGATAAATTTTTCGCCGAGATGGCGGCTCTCTTTCCAGACGATTATATGCATATCGGCGGCGACGAAAATAACGGCAAGCACTGGGACGCCAATCCTGAAATCCAGCAGTTCATGCGGAACAATAACATTCCCGACAATCATATGCTGCAAGCCCATTTCAACAAGCGTATTCTGAAAATTCTCACCAAATACAACAAAAAAATGATCGGTTGGGACGAAATTTTTCAGCCGGGACTGCCCACCGACTTCGTGATTCACTCCTGGCGTGGTCGCCAATCACTGAACGAATCGGCTCAAAAAGGCTATATGGGTATCCTCTCCAACGGCTACTATATTGACCTGATCCAGCCCGCCGAATATCACTATTTGAACGACCCGATTCCTGCCGACACACCGCTTTCGCCAGATGAGCAGAAACGGATTCTGGGCGGCGAAGCCACCAGCTGGAGCGAACTGGTTACCCATGAGACTGTGGATTCCCGCATCTGGCCGCGTACCGCCGCCATTGCCGAGCGGCTCTGGTCATCTGGGTCCGTCAACGATGTCCGGGATATGTACCGCCGACTGGAATACACCAGCTTCCGCCTGGAGGAGCTGGGTTTATTGCATATTAAAAACTATGACATGATGCTGCGGCGCCTGACCAATAATCACGACATTTCTCCCTTAAAAACTTTCGTCAATGTGGTGGAGCCGGTGAAAATCTATACCCGCCACCGCCAGGGCAAAACCTACACCTCCTACTCGCCCTACACCCGGGTGGTTGATGCCGCCCGTCCGGAATCCATGACCGCCCGCCACTTTGCAGATTTGGTGGACGCCTATCTCAACGATCCAAAAAATCCCGACGCAGCCGAATTAATTCTGCAACTTTCCATCTGGCAGAAAAATCATCAACAATTGCTGGAAATAATCAACGTCTCACCAATAATTCAGGAAATTGAAACCATGTCCGCAGACCTGCAGGAGCTGGCTGAACTGGGTCTCGATGCCGCCCGGGCTCTGGCAAAAAACAGACCCCTCAAAAAAAGGCAACTGGCGGCGGAACAACTCTTTGAAAGAGCCAAACAGCCCCGCGGTCAGGTGGAACTGATGGTTGTGGCACCGATCCGGAAACTGGTCGAGGCGGCGAGCAAACAATAAAACCCGGAGTTAGTAAACATGAAAAGTTTCGTCATTATCGTTGTCAACAAACGCCAAAACGAGGCGGTTACCGTTCAGAAAATTCTGACCGAGTGGGGCTGCCTGATTAAAACCCGCCTGGGACTGCACGAGGGTGTTCTCGATGAATGTTCCGATGTCGGCTCCATTATTCTGGAAATGGTCGGCGACGCCGAAAAGCATAAGGAACTCGTCCGTAAACTGAATCTGCTGGCAGGTGTCTCCGCCAAACTGATTGATCTCCCCATCAAACGTTAAAGATTACAAGGTTCTCAGCCCGCCGAACTTGGTCCAGTGCCGGCATTACCAGCAGAATTACCACCGTTTGTAATTCAACCAGATAAGCGTTAATTTCCGCAGCAACGCAAGGAGAGGATTTTCGTGCAGATATTTCGCTACACCCGGGATCATCAGAAAGAGTGGGACCGTTTCGTCAGAGAATCGAATAACGGCAATCTGTTTCACTATCGTAAATTTTTAACCTACCATATCGGTCGGACATTTAATGATCATTCATTGATCATTAAAAAGAAAAACCGCATTATCGCACTCTTTCCGGCTGCCGAGCGGACCATTGACGGTGAAAAGGTACTGCACTCTCATCCGGGTGCCAGCTACGGCGGCTTTGTAACCGGGGTTTTGGGCTATGGCGACGCCGACCGGATTCTGGAAATTTTTGAATCCTATTGCCGAACTCGGCAGTTCCGGCGAATCTTCTTCGTGCCCACACCGGTGCTCTACTTTAAACATTACGACGAAACGCTGGAATATGCACTGCTTTGGAGACAATTCGCCACCATCGAAACCTATATCTCCAGCTTCATCGAACTGAGCGGAACCGCAGAAGACCTACTCAACCGTATCAACAAACGCAAACGCCGTTATATCCGCAACCTGCCGGAAAATCCCGATCTGCGACTGGAGTGGAATAAAAACTACGATGAATACTATCCGATTCTGGTCCGTAATAAAGCCAAGCATGGCGTCCAGCCTACCCATTCTCTGGAGGAATTGAAAAAACTCGACCAGCTTTTCCCCGGGCAGCTGAATCTGCTGATGTGTTATTATCAAAACAAACCCATCGGCGGCACTCTGAATTTTACCGCCAACGACCGGGTGGTGATCATTTTTTACAATATGGTAGACGACAGTCATCCGGAATTACAGCCGGCGTCGCTGCAAATCTGGGAAACCATGCGCTGGGCACACAGCGCAGGCTTCCGCTTTCTCGATTTCGGTGTTTCGCAACTGCCCTTAGCCGAGAATCCGTTGACCCCCAGTAAATCGCTGATCCTCTTTAAAGAGCACTTCGGCAGCCGCAACATGATCCGTAAAGCCATGGAAAAACGACTATAGATCGGGCAAGATAATGGCGGCAAATATCCGCTCCCTTACCAAACAGACCATTGTCTATGGATTCGGCACCGTAGCGACCCGCTTTATTACTTTCCTGCTCCTGCCGGTTTATACAAATATCCTGGCGCCGGCTGATTACGGACTGGCGATTCTCGTCTTTGCCTTTACGGCTTTTCTGAATCACATCTATAACTACGGTCTCGATTCCGCCTTTATGCGTTACTATGAGGATGAAGAGTATCAAAACCGACGCGAAAGCGTTCTCTCCACGGCTGCCTGGATGGCGCTGCTGAGCAGCTGTGTCCTCTCATTGCTGATCTGGCTGACCCGCCGACCCATCGCCGGTCTGTTATTGCCCGGTTCAAACAAAGAGCTATTTATTATCTACGCCGCTGCGATTCTGTTTTTCGACTGTATCGCCCGGGTTCCCTTCGCACTGCTTCGCACGGAGAGCAAACCTTTTACTTTTCTGGGTGTCCGCTTAATCAATGTCCTGATCACCCTGGGGCTGAACATTTATCTGGTAGCAATCCGGAAAGTGGGTGTTATCGGCATTTTTCAGAGCAATATCATCGCTTCCGCGGCAACCGCGGCGATCCTCTACCTGCTTCTGTTGTCTCGGATTCGGAAAACCTTCGATGGCTCGCTGGCATCCGAACTGTTGTTGTTTGGGTTGCCCTTTATTCCGGTAGGACTGGCAACCGCCGCGATGGAAATGATGAACCGCTATATCGTGGAAGCCTATCTCGGTCTGGCAGCGGTTGGTATTTTCAGCGCCGGGTATAAATTGGGGATTTTCATGTTACTCCTCTCGACGGCTTTTTTCTATGCCTGGCAGCCCTTTTTCCTGAAAGCCGGACCCGGCGATGAATCGAAAATTCTCTTCACCAGAATTCTGAAATATTTTTCCCTGGTCGCCCTGACTTTCTGGATAATCCTGACCCTGTTTATGCCGGAAATTGTCCGTTTCCATATCGGCGGTGTCTACCTGATTGGTCCGCAGTATACCGCCTGTGAGCCGATGATCCCCTGGATTCTGCTGGGCTATGTTTTTCAGGGTATCAATCTGATCTTCCTCCCGGGTATCTATTTTGAAAAGAAAACCCGCTTTATGGCATATATCACCGTCGTCGCTGCTGTCGTAAATATCGCTGCCAATCTGGTCTTGATCCCTCTCTGGGGCATTGTGGGATCAGCTGTCGCATCGCTGATCGGATACATCATTCAGGCAGCCGCAACTCACTTTATTTCCCAGAAGTTTTTCAAAGTTCCTTACGATTATTTCCGCTTTTTCATGATCCTCATCCTGGCTCTTGTCGTTGGTTTTTCCAGGTACTTCCTGGACATCAGCGGGCTGCTAAGAATTGGTATGATTGTGGTCTTTCCGCTGGTGTTGTACATGTTCGGTTTTTTTAATAAAAGCGAACTGAAAAGCTTGAAATCGCTGTTCCCTTTTTAAATGAAATCCATGATACCGAAGCGCTCAATCTGTCATGTTACCCTCGGGCACCAGCCCACCGACGACCGGATATTTTACAAGGAGATTCTGTCCCTGAAGAAAAAATATTCGAACATTACTGTGATTGCGCCCGAATATCCGCCGCCGGACCCGCAATACGGTGTGAAATACAAATCGTTTCAAAAAGCCGGCGTTTTGAAAACTCCCTATCTGGCTTATCAATTGGCAAAAAACGAAAAGGCTGATTTATACCATTTCCATGAATTCGAATTCCTGCCCTTTGCACTGTTTTTGAAATTCAAGTACAAACGCAAAGTCATCTACGACGCCCATGAAACCATCTTCTGGTACTTTATTGATTTCTCGCGTCACTCAAAATGGATTACCGTCATCCCCGGTTTTCTGGCGCATGCGCTGGAGCTGATCTGTGCGGCGTTCATGGACTATATCGTCGCAACAATTTTTATTGCACCCTGGTTTCATCCATTTAAAAAGCGCTTTGCCAAACTCTACAACTACCCGGATATCTCATTCTGGAGCGGACAAAATACGGACGTCGGGCGTAAAAAGAATCCGCTGATCCTGTATCACGGGCAGCTGGTCCCCGCCCGGAAAATCGAATTGATGATTCAGGCAATGCAATTCGTCAAGTCCCGCTTTCCCGACGCCAAACTGCTCATCGTCGGCAGGGCATCCGGGGAATATGCCGCCGTACTGAAGGACATTATTCGGAAATACCGGTTACAGGATGTGGTAGAGCTCCGCCAGCCGATTCCCTATGAGTCGGTTCCGGCTCTCTTAGCACCCGCCTGCATCGGCATCTCAGCCCTGACCCCCAACAAATCGTTCCGGCACTCGCTGCAGATTAAACCCTTTGAATTCATGGCGATGGGAATTCCGGTGCTGGGCTGCCGGGTACCGTCCATCGAGTATTATGTGGAGCGCAGCGGCGCCGGTGCAATCGTGGATCCGGTGACTCCTGAAAATATCGCCCGGGTATTAAATAATCTCTTGGCTCATCCTGAAAAGCGGGTTGAGATGGGGATGAACGGTCATCGCATTGTCCGGGAAAAATACAATTGGGCAGTCATGGAAAAACGGCTTTTCGCCATTTATGAAACATTACTGAAATGCTGAAAATTCTCTATATATCACCCGAAAATACAGTGGGGATTCTCTCCTACTGGAAAAAAGCCCACGAGTTGAACGGGCACTATTGTCGCTTCGTGACCTTCTATAAAACCGCCGCCGGATATGAAGAGGACATCCTGCTGAACCTGCCGCTGATTGCCTCCAAACCGTGGTATATCGGCATGCGGCGCTGGATGGTTCGTCAAACAGAGGGACGCGAATCTCATACAAACCTTGAAGGCTATCCGCCGGTCTGGAATCCACCCACCTGGCAGAAATCCATCTGGCGGCTGCGGGAACTGGTCTGGAAACCGAAAATCAGCCGCGCCATCCATGATTTTGACCTGGAAAACTTCGATATCTATCACTTCGAATGGGGTTTAGATTTTTACCGCAATGCCGAGTTTGCCCAAAAAATGAAAGCAAAGGGTAAAAAAATCATCTGCCATTATCATGGTCAGGACCTGCGCAACCGCGGCGTCATTCCGGATTTGGATAAGATCAGCGACCTGAATCTGACCAACGAACTCGATCTGGTCTACATGCACCCCAATCTTAAATACCTCTTTCTGCCTTATGACGTTAAAGCCTTTAATACCAAACAGTCTCTCAATAAACCGCTGACCATCTGCCATGCCACCACCAACCGCATCATCAAAGGCTCCGATTTGATCATCCGGACTTGTAAAGAGCTGGAAAAGAGTCATGGGATACGATTCATTCTCCTCGAAAACCAACCCCATGAAAAAGTGATCGAGATAAAACGCCGGTCTGATCTGTTCATTGATCACGTTGGTGAACTGACCTGGGGCTATGGAATGAATTCGCTGGAAGCGCTCTCCATGGGCGTCGCCAGCGCCACATATTTGAATGATACGTATGAAAAATTTATTCCCGATCACCCGTTTATCAATATCCGACCGGACAACATCAAAGAGGTGCTGCGCCACTTTATTGAAAATCCAGATTTAATCATGCAAAAGGGTGCGGAGGGTCGGCACTGGGTTGAAAAATATCACGACTACCGCAATGTCGTTCGGCGGCTGTATGATTATTACCATGAAATCGGAGTGAATCTGTAACCATGCGCATTACTTTCGTCTTACCGGGATTTATTACCGTGCCCATGGGGGGCGTCAAGGTGGTGCATGAATACGCCAACCGGCTGGCTGAACGGGGGCATCAGGTCACTCTGATTTATCCGCTCCGTTTGCAGACGAATCTGCTCTACAGGCTGAAAAAATCTTTGATTCGGTCTTACGACCGGGTAACCGGTAACCGTCCGGAACTTTACTACACGCCGATTCCGGAAGTAGTGGTTCTAACCGTGAATAAAATCTGCGATAAATATCTGCCCGACGCCGACGCAGTCATCGCCGTTGGGTGGCAGACCGCCGAACCTGTTTGTCATTTAGCGGCTGAAAAGGGACGCAAATTTTACCTCCTACAGAGCTTCGAGACCTATTTCAAAAACCGACAGGCAGTGCTGAAGACCTACCATCTGCCTTTGAAGAAAATCGCCATATCCGGCTGGATAATTGACGAATTTCAAGCCCTGAATGAGACCGCTTACGGACCGCTTGGTAACGCGGTCAACGCCAATGAATTCTATCTCGAGCAGGAATATATCGAGCGTTCCACAGATCTGGCAGTCGTCTATCATCCGGCAAAAATCAAAGGTGCCGGAGACACGCTTTATATTTTAAAAGAGTTAAAGAAAAAATTTCCAAAATTAACGGCAATTCTAATTTCGTCCCGCAGACCATACCATTGCATACCAGCCTGGGTTGATGTTCATATCAGACCGGACATTGATACGCTCCGAAAATTGTACAATTCAACAAAAATCTTCCTGCACACCAGTTACTGGGAAGGCTGGGGCTTACCAGTCATGGAGGCTATGGCGTGCGGCTGTGCGATTGTAGCTTATCGAAATAAGGGACTTATGGAATTTATAAGACACCCCCAAAACGGCTTACTGACCAATCCCGGCGACCGTAAAAAAATGATTGAAATAATAAAAAATTTATTAGACAAACCTCTTAATATCCATCCACTAGTCAAGGAGGCGATTTCAACCATAAGTCTGTACTCATGGGACGATTGTGTGGATAATTTTGAATCATTTCTGACTAATTAGGCTAATCACATTATGCGCATAAATATTTTGAAAAAATTAAAAAAAGAGGCTCTGGATCCCGGTATTTTATCAATTTTTCTCAATCCATACTACTTTGTTAAAAAAGGATTAATCAAAGGTTTGCGTAAAAACAGCCGGTATCTTAGTGGAAAAGTCTTGGATTTTGGCTGTGGTAACCGTTCCTATGAACATTTGTTTAATCCCAAAATTTTTATTGGAATAGAAATATATCAACGCGGACATGATCATTCCAAGGAAAGAATTGATTTATATTATGATGGGATAACTATTCCTTTTAAAAATAATTCATTTGATAGTATCTTAAGTATTGAAGTGTTTGAACATGTTTTCAATCTTGCAGACATAGTGAAGGAGCTCAACCGTATTTTAAAACCTGACGGCTACCTTCTCTTAACATTGCCATTTGTATAGGAAGAGCATGAGCAACCACATGACTTCGGGAGATATACAAGTTTTGGTATCAGACATACTTTGGAAACACATGGTTTTATTGTTTTAGAGCTATTTAAAACTACCGGGTACATTGAGACTGTTTTTCAAATATGGAACAATTATTTTTATAAAAAGTTGTTTCCCAAATTAAAATTGTTACAAAAATTTTGTATACCATTTTTTATTTCCCCGTCAAATTGCATAGGTGTCGTACTGTCTCGCTTGTTGCCGAAGAACAAAGACCTGTATTTAAATATTGTTGTCGTGGCAAAGAAATGTCATACAACTTAGTATCTTTTCTTAGTTATTTTGGAACGAATCAATGAAAATTAGGAAGATCATATCCGGATTAAAATATTTTGACCTAGCGACCATAATACTCTGGATTTCAGGTATAGATTCCGTAAAAAAATATCTCGGTGCCTGTCGCCTGGAATATTATAACCAACGCAAAATCGGTCTGCCGGTCCGAAAGTTCTGGGACGTTTTTCCCGATTGCCGGCAGCATCCAACCTCGGTTAAAGTGCTGACGGAAGAGATAACCGGAGGGCTTTCGACCCGGGAATTAGTGTTCCTCTCCTCAATAGTCAAATGTTACCCGATAAAATCTATCTTCGAAATCGGCACCTTTGACGGCTGCGCGGCAGCTCATATGATGTTTAATAGTCAACTCCCGGACCAGTGTCACATTTACACCCTCGATCTGCCTCCTGAAAAGGTTCAGGACTATTCCCACGATCCGGATAATAAGGAATTCCTGGCGCTGCGACGTCCCGGTTACTATATCTCCCGGTATACAACCAGCGGTATTACCCAATTATTTGGCGATTCCCTGAAATTTGATTTTAGTCCATACTTTAATGCCGTGGATTTGGTCTTTGTTGATGGAAACCATAACGCCCCCTATATTCAAAGCGATACCGCAAATGCGCTGAAAATGCTGAAGGCGGGCGGCTTTTTAATCTGGCACGACTACTTCGGCATCCCGGGTGAACCGGTAACCGATTACCTGAATCATCTGTCTGGCAGTTTCCCAATCCAGAGAATAAAAAACACCTGCCTGGCAGTATATCACAAAAATGAACAATAGACCCTATATCTCCATCATTATCCCGGCTTACAATGCTCAAGGTACGATTAGAACCTGTATTCGTTCGGTTCAAGTGCAAAACTACTCTGAAAAGGCTTTCGAAATAATCATTGTTGATGATGGCTCCACGGATAATACCGTTGATTTATTAGAATCCCTGTCGCTGGCAGACAACGTTCATATTTACACTCACAACAAAAACCGGGGTTTGGCTGCTGCCCGCAATACCGGAATCGCCCACTCAAAAGGCAATATTATCATTTTTCTGGATGCCGATATGGAAGTAACAACCGATTTTATTGAATCTCACGTGAAACTTCATCAAAATCCAATGGTGCAGGGTGTTGTTTCCGACCTTTTACCTGCCCCAGAATTCCCGAATGACAAATATCAAAAATATCTGTATAGGTCACGGCGGGGAGCCAAAAAATATCCCGCCGATTCTCCGCTTCCCTTTACCGTTTTCCTTTTTAATTGTACCTCCGTTAAAAAAAAGACTCTTGATCAGGTGGGTCTTTTTGACGATCAGATCACCAGATACGGCGGCGAAGACACGGAATTCGCCTACCGGCTCTGGCAGAAATATCCCGAAGGGCTGTACTACGCACCCCATATTAAAGTGGTCCACCACCATTACCGCCCTTTTAATAAGGTTTTAAAAAATGTTGAGACATTCGGCAGAGAGGTCGTTCCCTATTTGGTTCAAAAGCACCCGGAGTTTGACAAACTCTACAGCTTTTCATTTATCTTTCCGTCAAAATCGCTGCGCGGCATTGCCAAGAAACTCATCGGAAAATTGGTAATTTCTGACTTTTCACGCTACTTTTTAACCGCTCTGTATCATCTCTTACCCTATCCATTTTCAAACCGGATCATCCGGCTGCGGCTGGCGGCAGCCCTTTGGTGCGGAATCTACCAGTTAAAAACAGCCTCCCTGAAATAAACAGCTGGAAATGCTTTTATAATAGCCCGGATTTATATAATTTCGCAGCTGGTTGAAACTTTGTTTACTATGAAAAAATTTCTCCGAAATTGCACTATCTTAAGTCTCTGTTGCTGGATCTACCTCGGTATTCCATTGGTCACTCCGGCTGACGAGCTGGGACTTTACATAAAAAATATCTCCGCCGATTCGGTTCCCTTTGTGCTGCTGGTAGATAAATCACAACAGCATCTTTTTGTCCTCAACAGCAATGCTCCGTCGCAAATCCAGATCGTGGATACCTTCCGGATCACCACCGGTAAAGTTGACGGCAACAAGGAGAAAGAGGGCGATCAGAAAACACCCGAGGGAATCTATCGGATTGTCTCCTCCATACCCGGTGAACAGCTGCCGGAAAAATACGGACCGGTCGCCTTCGTTCTGGACTACCCGAATCTGGTGGACCAAATCCGGAATCATAACGGTTCCAATATCTGGATCCATGGTCGGGATGAAGCCATCGTTGATCGGCAAACCGAGGGCTGTATCTCCTTGGAAAATGGTAAATTATTACAACTGGCTGACTATATTACCCTGCAACAGACGCTGGTGATTATCGTTGACAGCCTTTATCATAAAAGTCCCGCTAACGACGAATATCTAAAATTTAATCTGACCGATTCGTTGATTAACCACTGGGCATATTTTTGGGAAAAGGGCGATCTGGACAAATTCGCCTCCCTGATTTCTGAGCATTTCAAAACCAGATCATGGAAGAACAAGTCAGCCTATTTAAACAATAAAAAGAACCTCGAGACTCTCTACGCCTGGAAAGCTGTCTCCATTGACAAACTCTGGCTCTTACAATCGGACTACGAGGCTCGCGCCAGTTTCCTGCAGGAATATCTCTGTCCGACCTTTTACAGTCGGGGACTGAAAACCTTGCAACTGATCTGGGCGGATTCGGTCTGGCAAATCATCAGCGAAGATTTTATACCTCTGACGCCCCAACTGTATGTTTCAGACGCAGTGGCTAAGTTCCTCGACCGCTGGCTGAGCGACTGGCAGAGCGGTTCTGTTGATCGGTATCTGGCACACTATGATTCCACTTTTTCATCCCGGGAATACCCCTCTTTCGACACCTGGTCAGCCTATAAACGGCGTGTTTTATGGCAATCCAATGATATCAAAGTCCACATCTCCGGTGTAAAGATCAGCAGCCGGATTCCAAAGCAGTGGACCGTTTCTTTCAGACAGGACTACTATTCCGATCACTATTCCGACAGGGGTCTCAAGACCCTGCGGATCAAAGGGCACCCCCGGGACTACCGGGAGTTTAAAATCCTAAGCGAAGAATGGGAGCCGCTGAAATAAATTGAAACTATCCATTACAAATTTATCGACGGCACTATTGCTTTTCTTTACAATCGGTATAGCCGCCGGGGAGCAACGCCCTTATCGGGAAACCCAGACCTATTTTGAAAACACTCCCAATCAGTTGGATGTCTACCGTCTTTACGGGCGATTCGACGGCAATACCGTCTTCGTTCTGGGCGGCATTCAGGGCGATGAACCCGGTGGATTTCTCTCCGCCGATCTCTACCCGAACCTGGTCCTCGACCGCGGCAACCTGATCGTTATTCCCCGGGCAAATTTTCATTCCATTATCAAGAACAATCGCGGCATTAACGGCGATATGAACCGCCGTTTTGACAGCCGAACCTCCGACGATATTGACGACCAAATCGTGGAAATTATCAAAAACCTGATGGCGGAGTCCGATCTGTTCCTCAACCTGCATGACGGCTGGGGCTTTTACAGCGATATCTATATAGATGAAAATCGCAATCCGCACCGCTTCGGTCAGTCGCTCATCGCCGACACCGATATCTATATTACAGAGCGCGATACCCTTTTCCTGGAACAGATGGCTAATACCGTGCTGGAACAGGTCAATCGCCGGATTGAAAATCCCAATCATCATCTCCACTTTATGAATACCCGCACGCTGGAAATCAACACCCAATTCCCCGAACAGAAAAAATCAGCCACCTGTTTCGCACTCACCACCTTCGGCATTCCGGCTTTTGGCATCGAGTCTTCAAAAAATCTCGAAAGCCTCGATCTGAAAATCCGCTATCACAATTATGTCATCAATGAATATCTGAAACTGTTCGGGGTGGAACCGGAACATCCGGCGATCATTTATGAACCCCCCAAGCTGATCTATCTGCTCGTCTCCGTCAATGATAATGTTCCCCGGGTTATTGACAACCGGAATACCATCAAACTAATCAAGGGCGATCAGATTAAAGTAACGCATATCGAATCCAATTATACCCGCGGGCTCAGTTGCGATATACTGGAAGTGGGAGACGAGCAGGATTTTCAGAAGAAGCTCGTTATTAATCAACCAACCCGCATCATTGTGCGCAAAGACAACCGTATTATCGGCGAAGTAACCCTGGAAGTGAGCACTGTTAATTCGCAGTTATTTAGCTATATTATTGATGTTAACGGACGGAAACAGGCTCTCCTGGATGGTCAGACCCTGCATGTCAAACGCAAGGATAAAATGACGATTTTAAACGTTCTCCATGACCAGCTCTCACCGGAACACTACAAGGTCAACTTGAAAGGCTATGTTCCCCCCGGCAACTATAATGACGGCGAAGATCGCAACTACCTGATCAATATCGGTTCACTGAACTGGAAAAAATATTCCCTCCATGGCGATGGAAAGGTCTATCCCCTGGTGGTGGTGAAAAATGGAGAAGAGTTGTCACGGATTCTGATTTCCATTGAATAAGCCAGTCGGCACCATAAAACCATCATTTTCCCGGAACCGGCTTTTTCGTTGACATTGAGTCCGTCTCTCAATTAAATTCAACCGCTTTTTTCGAAACAGGAAATTTGTCTATCTACAGAGGTGTAATTACATGTTTAAAAAGACCAATATTCGCTTCATCATCATTGGCGTGGCGCTGCTTTTAGCCGGATATTCACTGTACTGGACCATCGCATACAGTACCTTTTCCGATGAACAGGTTGAGGCGAAACGTGCTGATGGTTCTCTGGAAAAATTTGAAGAACGGATTATCCGGCTTGGTTTGGACCTCCAGGGCGGGATGCATGTCGTCCTCGAACTGAATATTCCCAAACTGGTCGAAACCCTGGCATCCAACAAAACACCCCAGTTTGACGCCCTGCTGGAGCGCTCCATTCAGGAATCTAAAGCGACCGATGAAGATTTTTTTACCGTTTTCAGCCGCAACATGGAGGCTGAAGATTTCAAACTGGTCCGCCATTTCAACGACCGTGGCTATAAAAATGCCGACATTATCAAGAGCCTGGAAGACGAAGCCCGCGACGCCATGCAGCGGGCGCTCCAGATTATCCGCAACCGCGTTGATCAGTTCGGTGTTTCCGAGCCGACGATTCAGCGCGCCGGTCAAAACAGGATTATCGTCGAACTTGCCGGCGTCAAGGACATTGAACACGCCCGCAGTTTGATTCAGAGCACGGCATTGCTGGAATTTACCCTGCTGAAAGACCCGCAGGTTACACAGTCATTTATCGCTTCCGTTGACAATTATCTGAAAACCGGACGCCGGGAGATTATCGAAGAGGAACCTGCCGATGAGGATACTATTGTCGCGCTGAAAGAATCAAAGGACAAAGCCGTCAGTGTTCACGAACTACTGGGCATTACCGAAGCGGATATTGACCTGGAAGACGAACAGGAAGATACATCCCTGGTTGTAGATGCAGAACTTTACTCGGACAAACCTTTCACGTCACTATTACGCAATATCGGCGGCTCTATCGGTGTCCCCGAAAGAAATGTCTACACCGTTAAAAAAATCCTAAACGATCCGGATGTGCAGAAACTGATGCCCTATGATTCGAAATTCCTCTGGTCCGCCAAACCTGAGCGGCTCACTACTGCCGCTGGAAAAACCGAAAATTACTACATGCTCTATCACCTGGAACGGGAAGCCGGTATCCAGGGGAAATATATCACCAAAGCCACCGCGACAATCGGCGGTGCTGAGAGTAAAGCCGCCGGACAGCCTATTGTCAATATCAGCATGAATAATGAGGGCGCCAAGATATTTTCACGCCTGACCGGTTCAAATATCGGCAAATTTCTGGCGATTGTGCTGGATGAAAAGGTGTACATGGCGCCCCGGATAAGCGTCAAGATTCCCAACGGTTCCGCCTATATCGAGGGTCTGGAAAGTATGGAAGATGCTAAAAATATCGCCATCGTCCTCCGCGCCGGCGCTCTGCCCGCACCGGTTGATATTATAGAGGAACGTACCATCGGACCATCGCTCGGTCGCGACTCCATTAACACCAGCGCCAAGGTCGGTCTTATCGGCTTTGTTCTGGTGATCATTTTTATGGCGTTTTATTACAAAGGTGCCGGTCTGCTTGCCGATCTGGCTGTGGTTCTGAATTTTGTATTTGTCATGGCAATTCTCGCAACTCTGGGCGCAACCTTGACACTGCCCGGTATCGCCGGATTGATTTTAACGATCGGTATTGCCGTGGATGCCAATGTGCTGATTTTTGAACGAATCCGGGAAGAACTGGAAAAGGGCAAAACTGTCCGGGCAGCCATTGATGCCGGTTACAGCCGCGCCTTCCGCACCATTCTGGATGCCAACGTCACCACCATGCTTACCGCCCTGATCCTGATGCAGTTCGGAACCGGTCCGGTCAAAGGCTTTGGCGTAACGCTGTTCTGGGGCATTCTCTGCAGTATGTTCACTGCTATTTTCGTTACCCGGACAATTTTTAATTACCGCACCGATCGGAAAATCTTGAAAACACTTAGCATATAACCTCAGGAAAAATAACCATGAGATTTTTTAAAGAAACCAACTTTCAATTCATCAAATTCAGTAAAAGTGCCATTTCTATTTCCGCCGTATTTCTGCTGATCAGTATCGTTTCAATCTTTTTTATCCGCGGTTTTAATCTGGGTATTGATTTTACCGGCGGAACCCTGGTGCAGGTTCAGTTTGAAAAAGCAATCACTACCGGTGAGATCCGCGACGCCCTGGCATCGGTTAACCTCCAGAACAGTATCATTCAGAAATCCACGGCGACAAACGAATTTATGATCCGCGTCGCCCAGGATAGTGATAATGAGGACGTACCGGGTCTGATATCTCAGGCGCTCTCCACCATGGATGACAATAGCTTCGAAATCCGCCGCACGGAAAAGGTGGGACCCAAAATCGGACAGGAGCTACGTCGGAATACAGTATATGCGGTCATCTTTGCTCTGCTGGTGATCGGTGTCTATATCTCAATCCGCTTCCAGTTCCGCTTTGCCATCGGTGCCGTTATCGCCCTGATCCACGATGTGTTGTTTACATTGGGCATCTTTTCACTGGCGCAGCTGGAAATATCGCTGTCAACTATTGCCGCCTTTTTAACAATTGTCGGATACTCCCTCAACGATACGATTGTGTTGTATGACCGGGTCCGGGAAAACCTGAAAATCATGCGCTTCGAACCGATTGAACCGATCATCAATAAAAGTATCAATGAGACGCTGAGCCGAACCATTATTACCTCGCTGACAACCTTTTTTGTGGTCTTTGTTTTGGTGTTTGCCACCGGCGAGGTGCGAATCTTCGCAATTGCGATGATGATCGGGGTCATCATCGGAACCTACTCCTCGATTTACGTTGCCGGTCCGGTGGTCATTGCATGGCAGCATAAATTCGCTGCAAAAAAGAAATAACTGTTGTTTTCAAAACCGAATAAAAAATGCTCCTTTTCAACAGGGGCATTTTACATTTTGGAGGAATCGCATGCCCGTCACGGCTGTTTTGGGCGCCCAGTGGGGTGATGAAGGAAAAGGAAAGATCGTTGATAATCTCAGCGAATCCGCCGATGTGGTTGCCCGGTTTCAGGGGGGCGCAAATGCCGGTCACACAATTCTCGTAAAAAACCGGGAGACCATCCTGCACCAGCTGCCCAGCGGAATCCTGCGCACAAAAGCTCACTGCATTCTGGGAAATGGGATGGTCATTGATCCGGTCGGCATGGTAGCGGAAATCCGGTCTCTCCGCGAGGAGGGTGTCAACGTCGCAAAACGCATTCACATCTCTCTGCAGGCTCATGTGGTCACACCGCTGCATAAACTCCTGGATTCAAAAGCGGAATCTTCTTTGGGAAACATGGCTATCGGTACCACCAAACGGGGTATCGGTCCCTGCTACGCCGATAAAATCAACCGCTGCGGCATTCAGGTTCGCAACCTTAAAGACCTGCCCCGGCTAAAAAAGATTCTCAGTCAAAAAATAGATGAGTACCTCCGCAAGGGGCTTCTAAGCCAGGAAGAAATTCGTGCCATGGAGCCCGATATCAATCAGTTTTACGCCTGCATTCCTGAAGTCACTAACCGCGCTGCCGACACATCGCGGCTGATGTATGACTACATTCGGGCTAATAAAACAATTTTAGTCGAGGGAGCTCAGGGAACCCTTCTGGATATAGATTTCGGCTCCTACCCCTTTGTCACTTCGTCCAACACAACCGCCGGACACATCGCCACCGGACTGGGGATCGGACCGACCAGTATTGATCAGATCATCGGTGTCTATAAAAGTTATACCACCCGGGTCGGGGCAGGACCATTCCCAACCGAACTATTTGAAGCTACCGGCGATTATCTTCAGCAAACCGGCGGCGAGTTTGGAGCCACCACCAGACGCAAGCGCCGCTGCGGCTGGTTCGACGCAGCCCTCGGCAGATACGCCGCCCGTATCAACGGACTGACATCCTTTGCAATCACCAAACTGGATGTCCTCGATCAGCTGGAAACCATCCGAATCTGCACCCATTACCGGAACGGGGATTTCCCCGACATTGTTCTGGATTCAGCCGAGCCCTGCTATATCCGCCTGAAAGGCTGGCGCCGGTCCACCTCTACCGCCCGCACCTTCGCCGATTTATCCATTGAAGCGCAACGATACGTTCGAAAAATCGAAGAACTTTTAGAGGTCCGGCTGGAATATATTTCCGTCGGCAAAGAACGGGAACAACTAATCTATTTATAGACCCTTAGGTCGGATATATCCGCTGATTTCCGGCAGCGGCTTTAATGAATTTCAGAAGATGTCCCTGATTTTCATTGATTTAGGACGTATTTTTTAATAAATTTCGCCTTGGTTTTATGATAATTAAATCATTAATGAAAAATTCTGAAATTTCTACCCGGTTGGTATCTGGACATATTGTTTTATTTAAAGACTGTCCTGATTTATACCGGCATCGTGTTATCATCTTAATCCCGTGAAAGCCATTGCGTTCTGAATACACCGACCCCAAAAAATTACTGGATGATATTGACGTCGAGCAGAGTGTCCGACCATCGGCGTTTGCCGAATTTATCGGACAGCCGAAAGTTGTCGAAAATCTGAAACTCTATATCAAAGCCGCCAAAGAGCGGGGCGAAGCGCTCGATCACGTTTTACTGTTCGGTCCACCCGGGCTGGGCAAGACGACCCTCGCCAATATCGTCGCCCGGGAGTTAAACGTCAACATCAAAACCAGTTCGGGACCGGTGATCGAACGAGCCGGTGACCTGGCGGGCATGCTGACCAACCTGCAACACGGAGATGTCTTTTTCATTGATGAAATTCACCGTCTGAACAATGTGGTGGAAGAATATCTCTATTCCGCCATGGAGGATTACAATATTGACATCGTCATTGACAAGGGTCCCAGCGCCCGTTCTATTCAGCTGAATCTGGAGCATTTTACCCTGATTGGTGCCACTACCCGTTTGGGACACCTGACCTCACCCATGCGCGATCGCTTCGGTGTGGTCCTCCGCCTGGATTACTACCGCGAAGAAGACCTTTTCAATATTCTGAAACGCACCGCCAAAATTCTGAATATCGAACTGAATGATGCCGGTGCGGCTGAGATTGCCAAACGCGCCCGGGGCACACCCCGGATCGCAAACCGCATCCTGCGGCGTGCCCGGGATTTCGCCCAGGTCAAAGCCACCGGCGTCATTGATCAGGAGGTCGCCCGTAAATCGCTTAAACTTCTGGATATTGATGAGCGCGGACTGGACGCCATGGACCGTACTATCCTTTTGACAATCATGCAAAAGTTCAGTGGCGGACCGGTGGGCTTGAACAGCCTGGCTGTTGCCGTGGGAGAAGAATCCGAAACCATTGAAGATGTCTATGAACCCTATCTGATCCAGAACGGCTTTTTACAACGAACCACCCGCGGCAGGCAGGTTACCCAGCAAGCCTATAAGTATTTCGGTCTGCCCATGAGCAAGGAACAACACTCACTATTTGAATAAAGGAGAACATCCATGAGACTGTCGGATTTCGATTACGAATTATCGGAAGAGCTGATCGCCAAATTTCCCATCGAAAAACGGGATCACTCCCGGTTGATGGTCATCAATCGCAAAGATGAGAGCATTCAGCATAAACATTTCTACGATTTACCGGAATTTCTCAACCCCGGCGACTTGCTCGTTGTCAACGAAACCATGGTTTATCCAGCCCGGCTCTGGGCGATCAAAGACCGCACGGAAGCTAAGGTCGAGGTCTTCTTACTCCGCGAACTGGAGAACAATCTCTGGGAAGTCATGGTGAAACCAGCCCGCAAAGTGCGCATTGGCAATAAATTGACGGTTGCTGAGGGAGTCCAGTGTGACGTAATTGATAACACCGTTTCCGGCGGTCGGGTCGTGCGGTTCAATGATATTTCCCAGCAGGACCTCTACGCCCTGATTGATAAAATAGGACAGTCGCCTCTGCCGCCCTATATTGATCGCGAACCGACTCCGATTGATAAGATTAAATATCAGACCGTTTACGCCAAGCGCCGCGGTGCCGTCGCCGCCCCCACCGCCGGCTTGCACTTCACCAAGGAGTTGATTGACAAGATCAAAGAGAAGAGTATTAAAATCCGTCCGGTGGTATTGCATATCGGCTTGGGCACTTTTCGCCCGGTGACGGTGGAGGATTTATCCCGCCACCGCATGGATTCAGAATATTACGAAGTCTCCGCCGAAACCGCCATCGCCATTAACGAAGCCAAAGCAAAGGGAAAGCGGGTGATTGCCGTCGGTACATCGGTGGTGCGTGCACTCGAAACCGTGACCGTATCCGGCTTTCAGGTGAGTCCCCGCAAGGGCTGGACTGACAAATTTATCCATCCGCCCTACGATTTTAAAATGGTTGACATTCTGATCACCAATTTTCACCAGCCCAAATCAACATTGATTATGCAGGTGGCGGCTTTTGCCAATCTTGATTTGATTTTAAGAGCCTATAAAGAGGCTATCAAGAAGAAATATCGCTTTTTCAGCTATGGCGACGCCATGATAATCCTTTAAATTACACCGTGAAAAAGGTCAGCGCTTTAATCGTTGCAGCCGGGCGCGGAACCCGGATGAAGTCAACTCTGCCCAAGCAATTTCTGCTCCTGGATAACCGTCCGGTACTGTTTCATTCGGTGCAGAAATTTCTGTCGCTATCCAGCATTACTGAAATCATCGTTATCATCCCGCCGGAATACCTGAACAGCCAGCAGCTGGAGGACGCGCTGCCTGAATCCTCAGCCGTTCCAATTAAATTCGTTGCCGGTGGAGCCATCCGTCAGGAATCGGTTCAGAACGGGTTGAATGCCGTTGACAACCGGGCTGAGCTGGTCTGCATTCACGACGGCGTCCGACCGCTGGTGCAACCGGCTCTGATTCAGCGGAGCATCGAACTATGCGCTGTGTACGACGGCGCTGTTTTAGCGGCGCGGTCCACCAATACCCTGAAGGAGGTTGCCGCTAAATCCATTGTGCGGACGCTTGACCGGAACCAAATCTGGCAGGCTCAGACACCGCAGACTTTCCGGAAAACGGTTATTATTTCAGCCTACCGCAATGCCGCCGAAAAGCAATTAATTGCCACCGATGACGCCTACTTCGTCGAGGCAATAGGCGGAAAGATCGCCATTGTGGAGAGCTCCCCCTGGAACATCAAGATCACCGGTCCTGAAGACCTGCTGTTGGCTCAGACACTATTAAATAAGGATTTACCATGAAACGATTCAACCTGCGCATCGGTCACGGAATAGATATTCACGCCTTCAGCAGTGGACGCCCTTTGATCCTGGGCGGGGTGACCATTCCTTTTGAAAAAGGACTTTCTGGACATTCCGACGCCGACGTTGTCATTCACGCCGTCATGGATGCCTTGCTGGGCGCCGCGGGACTGGGGGATATCGGCACTCATTTCCCCGATACCGATTCCCGATACGCCAATATTGCCAGCACCATTTTACTGGAACGAGTCGTGGAAATGCTGGCGGAAAGGCACTATTTCATAGGGAATATTGACGTCACCGTAATTGCCGAAAAACCCCGGATAGCTCAATATGTTTCCCGGATGCAGCAGGTCCTGGCGCCCATTCTAAAAATTCATAGTGAGTCCATTTCAATCAAAGCAACAACCACGGAAAAAATGGGATTCCCCGGGCGGGAAGAGGGCGTCGCCGTATTTGCCACAGCGCTGATAGGGTTTTAATGGAAAGCTATATTGAGAGTCTGCTCGTCCACAACGCCTTTTATATCTACACGATTCTTTTCGTCTTAATCTTTTTGGAAAACACGGTCCCCTTTGTCCCCGGCGATGCCGTCTTAATATTCTCGGCTTACCTGAGCGGGCGGGAGGCGCTCTATCCGCTGCCGTCATTCCTGATTACCGTAACCGGCTCTCTTACAGGCTTCCTGTTTGTATTCCTGCTCAGCCGCTCCTGGCATCAGAATATTTATCAAAAACTGCCCTTTCGGATTCACCCTGAAAAGATTCGGAAATACCGGGGGCTGTTTCAAAGACATGAAAACTGGGCTTTGGTGGTCGGTCGGGTCATTCCCGGCAGCCGGCTGTTTTTATCCGCAACCGCTGGTTTCATGAATATTTCTATCATCAAAGCCACAATATTAACACTTTTAGGGACCCTGATCTGGAACAGCATTATTTTCTGTTCCGGAATGCTTCTCGGAGAAAACTGGGAGATGATTAAAAAAACCCTCTCCCAATACTCCTCTGCAGTAAATCTCGTAATAATCCTGCTGGTTATTATCATCACTGGCTGGAAATGGATTCTCCCCAAACTGCGTAAACACTATGGATGATCAGAAATATACAGTTCAATCCAATGCCAAAGTCAATCTCTGCCTGCGAATCACCGGGCGGCTGCCGAGCGGTTACCATACCCTCAGTTCCCTGTTTCAGGAGATTGACTTGCACGATATAATCACCTTTACAAAGGCTACCAACTATGCGCTGCACTGCAACCTTGAGACAATTCCCCGGGATGCGAAGAATTTATGCAGTATCGCTTATCATAAATTAAAAGCGCTGGCGCCGGGAGCTCCGGATTGGCATATTCAATTGATCAAAAATATCCCGGTAGAGGCGGGACTGGGCGGTGGCAGCTCCAATGCCGCCACCGTATTAAAATTTTTAAACTCGCACTGGAATCTTCATCTCCCGGAATCCGATCTAATCAAAATTGCCCGGCAGATCGGCGCCGATGTCGCCTTTTACCTGCGCGGCGGAACCCAGATGGCAGCAGGCATTGGCGATATTTTGACACCCCTAGAGCTGCCGGAAAGGTTTGTACTCTTGCTTATTTGCCCTCAGGTGCAAATATCAACTCCCTGGGCATATCGACAATTCGACTTGACAAAAAGAAAATATGGCGATAAATTTCGCCACCTGTTTGAATCCGGTAAGATTCACTGGGAGCTGTTTGAAAACCAATTTGAATCTGTTGTTTTTCCAGCATATCCAGAAATCGGCAATCTCAAAGCCCGTCTCCTCGAAGCAGGTGCTCTGTATGCCGGTTTGTCGGGAAGTGGTTCGACTGTGTTTGGAATATTTCATACCAGATGTGCTGCAGAAAGTGCTCGGCGTCTGTTTGATCATTTCACCAGCTATATCTCTCTTCCCGTGATATCATAGAAAAACAAATTTACCCCTTCGGGGATCGTCCAATGGCAGGACTGCGGCCTTTGGAGCCGTCAATCTTGGTTCGAATCCAAGTCCCCGAGCATATTTTAAACAACCGGAAGGAGTCATAAGCATTAAAGCGAGAATATTTTCAGGACGCGCCAATCCGAATCTAACCCGGGAAATCAACGAGATTCTGGGTCTCACACCGGGCAAGGTCTCGATCAGCAATTTCAGCGATGGCGAAATCTGGCTGCGCTTCGAAGAAAACATTCGCGGCGTTGATGTTTTTATCGTCCAGCCGACGAATCCACCGGCTGAAAACATCCTCGAACTGCTTCTTATCATTGATGCCGCCCGGCGCGCTTCAGCGAAACGAATCACCGCCGTCATCCCTTATTACGGCTATGCCCGCCAGGATCGCAAAGATCAGCCCCGGGTGCCGATCTCATCCCGCCTGATCATGGACGAAATCGTCAACGCCGGCGCCAACCGGATTGTCGCCATGGATTTGCACTCCTCACAGATTCAGGGATTTGTGAATGTGCCCTTTGACCATCTCTATGCCAAAACAATTTTCATCGAGCCCCTGAAAAAATTAATTGATGGTCAAAATTATTGCATCGTGGTGCCCGACGTCGGCGGAATCAAATTTGCCCGCTCCTACGCCCAAATTCTCGGTCTGCCCCTGACAATTATTGATAAACGGAGACCGCAACCCAATAAAGCCGAAGTCATGAACGTGATCGGCGATATTGATCTCGAACATGTCCTCCTCATTGACGATATGATTGATACCGGCGGCACAATTGCTCAAGCCGCCGAACTCATTAAAAGCCGGGGTGTTGAAACCATTACCGCGGTGGCAACCCACGGGCTCTTTTCCGGGGACTGTATTCGTCGGTTGACCGATTCTCCGATTGATAAGGTCATTGTGACAAACAGTCTTGCCATCCCGGAAGAACGGACATTTCCCAAACTTGAAATCATCTCAGCCGCGCCGATGCTGGCGGAAGCAATCAAACGAATACACTATGAAGAATCTATCAGCTCACTATTTGATTTTTAAACACTAAAGGAGTTTTTAATGGCTAACTATAAGTTAAATACGGACCTGCGCACCAACCTGCATAAACGGGTCAACAAGCAACTGCGCAAAGAGGGCAAAATCCCCGCGGTTTACTATTTTCACCGGGAAAAGCCTTTGCCACTTGCCGTGGATTTAAAAGAACTGCGCAGCGCTATTCATTCCGGCGCCCATATCATCGAACTGCAGATGGGCAACAAAAAACATATCTGCATTATCCGGGATCTCCAGCACGATCCGGTTTCCGACGAAATTATTCATGCCGATTTCATGGGAATCACCTTGCAAGAGGATATCACCGTTGATGTACCCATTGTGGTAGAGGGTTCCGCCATCGGGGTCAAAAACTTCGGTGGAGTCCTGGCGCAACACCTCTGGGAAATCGAAGTGAAATGTAAAGCTACCGATATTCCCGATAACTTCACTGTCAATGTAGCGAATTTAAATATCGGGGATTCCATTACGGTCGGAGACCTGGTCGTGCCCGAACATGTCGAACTTTTGACACCAACCAATAGCTCCATCGTCTCGGTTGTCAAAGCCACCGGTCTGAAGACCGAGGAAGAGCTTGAAGCCGGTGAAGAGCTCGAAGAGGGCGAAGAAGGTGAAGAGTCCGAAGAGGAATCCGAAGAATAAATGCGAATGATGTTAAATGATCAGCCTCTTTTCTGCATTCAAACGGCGTTCAACGCATAGGGTGGTAAAAATTATCATGGGACTCGGAAACCCCGGCGCCAATTATCACAACAATCGCCATAATTTCGGCTTTATGGTTCTCGACCGCTTTGCCGAACTGAGGCAGCTGAATTTTCGCCGGGGTAACAGCGCCTATCTGTGGTGCGAAGATGCAGAATCACTTCGGGAAAATGGCACCTCGGTCATCCTGGCAAAACCACTTACCTTCATGAATAAAAGCGGTGTTGCCGCCCGGCAGTTGCTGCGTCATTTTGATATAAAGCCCGACCGCTTACTGGTTGTTTACGACGATATTGATTTACCGTTGGGGCGGATTCGAATCCGTAAAAGTGGCTCTCCCGGCGGTCATAAGGGCGTAAAGTCCATCTCGGATAGTTTACAGACAACCGATTTCCCCCGCCTTCGTCTCGGGATCGGTCCGCAGCGTCCCGATGTTCCATCGGAAGAATTCGTGCTGGAGGATTTCCGGACATCTGAACAGATTATCGCCGCAAAAGTTATTAATCTCTGTGTGGAAATTTTGCTCGAATTCGTCAATTCCGAAATTGATAATATCATGAGCCGTTATAACAATATTGACCTCTGTGACATTAAAAAGGGAGTTACCTGATGGTACCGGACCTTTCGATTAACTGGGTTTATTTGACAATCGCAGTCGGTTTAATTGCATTGTTGTTTGCCTTTCTGAAATCCCTCTGGGTTTCCCGGCAGGATCGGGGTAGTGAAACCATGCAAACTATCGCTGGTCACATTCGCGACGGCGCAATGGCTTTTTTATACAGAGAATGTAAAGTCCTCCTGATCTTTTTATTGGCGGCATCCATCCTGCTGCTGATTGCCAACAAAGGCGCTAACCGGTTGGTGGCGGTTTCTTTCATCACCGGGGCAATCTGTTCCGGGCTGGCAGGTTTCATCGGCATGCGGATTGCCACCCTGGCAAACGTCCGCACTACGCAGGCAGCCAGAACCGGACTCAACCAGGCGCTTAAAGTCGCTTTTTCCAGCGGTTCGGTAATGGGCATGAGCGTGGTCGGTCTGGGATTGATCGGTCTGGCGACGCTTTTCATCATTCTCGTCAAATGTTACGGCAGCACCATTGAAAATCTTGATGACACCGTCTTGCCGATCTTGAGCGGCTTCAGCTTTGGAGCCAGCTCCGTAGCCCTTTTTGCCCGTGTCGGCGGCGGCATCTATACCAAAGCCGCTGATGTGGGCGCCGATCTGGTGGGAAAGGTCGAAGCCGGCATCCCGGATGACGATCCCCGCAATCCCGCTACCATCGCCGACAACGTGGGCGACAACGTGGGCGATGTCGCCGGCATGGGCGCCGATCTCTTTGAAAGTTATGTCGGTTCCATTATCGGCACAATGGTTCTGGGCACGCTTTTTGGTTTAAACCTGGTCATCCTACCCCTGGCTCTGGCAGGGCTGGGAATTCTCTGTTCCCTGGTGGGAACGTTTCTGGTCAAAACCAAAGAGGGCGGTAATCCCCAAAATGCGCTGAACCGCGGGACATTGGTCGCCGATGGACTCATGCTGCTACTAATCTATCCCGTTGCGAAAATAATTTTACCCGGTACTGCAACAGCGGGCAATACATCTCTGAACGCCTTTGGTGTCTGGCTGGCAACCCTGACCGGTCTAGTCGCCGGCTTTGCCATCGGAATGATTACTGAATATTATACATCGGAATCCAAAAAACCGGCGCAGTGGATTGCCCGGCAATCCATGACCGGTCATGCGACCAATATAATTGCCGGTTTGAGTCTTGGAATGCTCTCGACCATGTTCCCGACCATTTTTATCGCCGGCGCGATTATGATCGCTTATAGTATCGCCGGATTATACGGTATCGCCATCGCTGCACTTGGCATGCTTTCGACAACGGGTATCCAGCTGGCTATAGATGCTTACGGTCCGGTCGCCGACAACGCCGGCGGGATTGCCGAAATGTCCCGTCTGGGGCGGGATGTGCGTAAACGCACCGATAAACTGGATGCCGTGGGGAATACAACGGCAGCCGTAGGCAAAGGATTCGCCATCGGCTCTGCGGCGCTGACAGCTTTAGCGCTCTTCTCGGCTTTTCAGACCTCTGCAAAAATTGATTCCATCAATCTGACTAATCCCTTTGTGATTGCCGGGTTGCTGCTTGGTGCCATGCTGCCATTCCTGTTCAGCAGCATGTTAATGCGGGCGGTGGGTGAAGCGGCTTACGAGATGATCAAGGAGGTTCGCCGTCAGTTTCGTGAAATCAAAGGTTTAATGGAAGGTGATGCCAGCGCCGATTACTCCCGATGTGTAGATATCTCAACCGCCGCGGCAATTAAAAAAATGATTCTTCCGGGCACCCTGGCGGTGGCGATTCCCCCGATTCTGGGATTCATTCACAAAGAGATGCTGGGTGGTCTGCTGGCTGGCGTGACCGTTACGGGTGTCCTGATGGCTATTTTTATGGCTAATTCCGGCGGCGCCTGGGACAATGCCAAAAAATACATCGAGGAGGGCAACCTGGGTGGAAAGGGCAGCGATCCCCACAAAGCCGCCGTCACCGGCGACACCGTAGGCGATCCTTTTAAAGATACCGCCGGTCCTTCATTGAATATTTTAATAAAATTAATGACCATCGTTTCGCTGGTTATTGCACCGTTGCTGAGATAACGCCTAATTGATTATTAACATAAGGAGTTCAACCTGTGAGGTATTACGAAAATCTATTTATTGTTCATCCAAATTATGAACAGGAAAAACTGACCCATACCATTGAATCAGTCAAAAAGGAAATTGCCAACCTGAACGGCAATGTCCTGATTGTTGAGGATTGGGGAAAACGGCGTTTAGCCTATCCGATTGAAAAACAGAAATACGGCAACTATGTTCTGGTTCAGTATGAATCGGAAAACAACAAGATCAATCTGGAGCTGGAATCCTGGATGAAATTACGCTCAGAAATTCTGGCTTACCAGACCATTGCGCTGAGCGAAAAACCGGAACCCCGCAACGCCGGGACCGACAAGGATAATGACAGAGAATAGGATTAACGGCTCAGCCGGCTAAGCTCCTGGCTCCAAATGATAAAGAAAGGATAAACCATGGCACTATTAAGTAAAAAGAAGATTTGCAAGTTTTGTGAAAATCCCAAAGAGCAAATTGACTATAAAAATTACAAGGTCCTGCGGCGCTTCGTTACCGAACAGGGCAAAATTATTCCCAGCCGGATTACCGGCACCTGCGCCAAGCACCAGCGGGAGCTGACCAAAGCGATCAAGCGCGCCCGGAATATCGCTTTGCTGCCCTACGCTTATGACGTCACTCAAAACTAAATTATTCAGATACACAGGAGGCTATTGTGCGTATTATCATGCTTCAGGATTATGAAGGCTTGGGAACGGCCGGTGATCAGATTGAGGTAAAAGACGGATATGCCCGGAATTTTCTCTTCCCCAAAGGGCTGGCTCTGAAAGCCGATAAAAACAACATCAAACGCTTTCGGGAAATGGCACACCTGAAAGAGCTGCAACAGAACCACGCCCTGAAACAATCCCGGGAGCTGGCTGAAAAACTCCAGAGTCTCTCACTAACCATTCCTGTTCAGGTTGGCGAAGAGGATCGGGTTTTCGGTTCAGTAACGTCCATTGACATCGCCCAGCAGCTCAAAGACAAGGGCTATGACATTGACAAACGCCAGATTTTGCTCCAGGAACCGATCAAAGCCCTCGGCATCTTTGAAATTCCCGTAAAACTGCATCCGGAAATTACGGCATCGGTCAAGCTTTGGGTCATTAAAGCGTAAGCCGCCAATTTTCACGACAGAATAAAAAAGGCGAAACCGGAAATGTTTCGCCTTTATTGTTTTTCTGCCCCGCTGCTACCGATATTGACTTGTGAAATGGGGAAAAAGAGGGTATATTTTTTATCAGCATGTCCGATGTACTGGTAAATATCGCCTTTCCCTCCACCGCTTTACGGCGACTGTATACCTATCGTATCAGTCCGGAAACCGGCACCACAGGCGTCCAACCCGGTCAGCGGGCGGTGGCACCCCTGCGAAACACGGCGACAATCGGCTTCATCATCGAAACCGGAATCCCGGCGCCGGCAAACATCAAACTGAAAACCGTTTCTGAAATCATTGATAACGAGCCACTGCTCCCGCCTGACCTTTTCCATTTTTTAATCAAACTGTCCGACTACTATCTGGCACCGATCGGAAAAACCCTGGCGGCGGCAATTCCCGCCGAATATCAGATTCAACGCCAACGCCGGGTCTACGCCATCAGCCCCGAATCAGCCGACATTCCCGAAAAATATCAGCCCCTTTTCGCAAGAATTCAGACCGGTAAAGCGGTTCTTCTGTCCACCTTAAAACGGGAATTTGGCAGCGCCACCGTCCGACCGGGTCTGGCTTTACTGAAAAAATTGCAGAAGGTCAGCGAGGCACCCCAATTTATCACACCCCGGCATCGGTCACTCGTCCGGAAAAACTATTCACTTGCAGAAAATTTCAATCTCCACAAACCGGATATTCAGGCTTTGCCGAAACGCGCACCCCGCCAATGGGAAATTCTGGCGTATCTGACAAAAAATAAAACCGCTGCACAAGAGAAAATCGCCAACTTCTCTCCGGCGGCGGTCAAAACGCTTCTCAGTAAAGGTTTGATCACCCTTACCGAAACCGAAATTTCCGACGATGTCTTTTGGGAAAATATTCTGAGCAAAGAAAAAACCATCACCCTCACCGCCGAACAGAACGACGTTACCGGCGAAATCAGCAAGTATATCGGCGCCGGGCAGTATGTCCCCTTTTTAATCCATGGAGTCACCGGCAGCGGTAAAACCGAAATCTATCTGGAACTGATTAAAAAAGCACTTTTAGCCGATAAATCGGCGCTGGTCCTCGTCCCGGAAATAACGCTGACAACGCATCTGGCAAGCCGCTTCCGCGGCGAGTTCAAAGATCAGATTGCGATCTGGCACAGTCACCTCAGCAGTCTGCAACGTCACACACTCTGGGAAAAAATCCGGAGCGGGCACTATCCCATTGTCATCGGAGCACGCAGCGCCGTAATGTTGCCTCTGTCTAATCTGGGCTTAATCATCATTGATGAAGAGCAGGACAGCTCCTTTAAACAGCGGGATCAGGAACCCCGTTATCATGCCCGCGATGCCGCCTTGCTCCGAGCCGTCGAATGTGCCGCCGTCGTCGTCATGGGCTCAGCCACCCCCAGCCTGGAAAGCCTCTACAATGCCGCCACCAGAAAATTCAGAAAAATGGAATTGATCAAACGCTTTTCCGAAGCACCCTCGGCAAAAATCGAAATCATTGATATGAAAGCCGAATGGAAAGACACCGGCGACTACGAGAATCCAATCTCCCGCATTCTCAGTACCAAAATTTCCGAAAAACTGCAAAACGGCGAACAGGTATTACTGCTTCAAAACCGACGCGGCTATTCCAATGTTATTCTTTGTCCCGATTGCGGCTGGACGCCCAAGTGCCGCAATTGCGACATCTCACTAACCTACCACAAAAACGATCAAATCCTGCTCTGTCACTACTGCGGTCTCCGCCAAAGACCTCCGGACTATTGTCCCAACTGCCATTCATCGAAATTTCTCTATCCGGGATTCGGCACCCAGCGGGTCGAAAACGCCCTTAAGAAATCCTTCCCGCAACACAATGTTGTCCGTCTCGATGTTGACAGCACCCGCCAGCGGGGTTTCTCTCAAAAAGTCATGCGAGATTTTGAAACCGGCAAGATTGATCTGATTCTTGGAACCCAGATGATCGCTAAAGGGCTGGACTTTCCGAACGTAACTCTCGTTGGTGTACTGAATGCCGATATCGGGTTGTTCATGCCGGATTTCCGCGCCCGGGAGCGGGTTTTTCACCTGCTCTATCAGGTTGCGGGCAGAGCCGGACGGGGTGCGGTACAGGGCGAAGTCTACATCCAGAGTTTCAATCCTCAGGACAACACCATCCGTTTTGCTATGCAGCAAAATTTTGCCAAATTCACCGCCCTGGAACTGAGCGAGCGGAATCCCGTCAATTACCCGCCCTTCAGCCGGATTGGCGCGATTCTCTTTTCCGGCTTAAGTGAATTAAAAACCAAAAACGCCGCCGAACGGTGCACCCGTTTTCTCAAGCTAAATGCCAAAAAACTGGAGATTCTGGGTCCCGCCCCGGCGCCGATCCCCAAAATAAAAAACCGGTATCGCTACCTTTCCATCATTAAATCCCGGAAAGAGAGCGATCCCAACGGCGCCCGTCTGCGCTCACTGCTGAAAACCTTCCTGAACTCATCCGTATATCAATCCCAAACCCGTCAGGTACGTATTCATATTGATATTGATCCGCTGGATTTACTTTAATGAAAAAAATCGCTTTCATTATCCTTCTGTTTGCCTGCTTGCTCCCTGCCCGGACAAAGGAGTTGAACAGTGAGAATATCCGGATTTTCTATCCCGAGCAAAGCGAACAGCTGGCAAAGTTCGTTCTGAATACCATCCAAAATATGGTTCCCGAATTGGAACCGATCTTTGGCGGCGGAAATCAGGAGGTTCAAATCTATCTGACCGAAACCCAAACCGCTTTCGAAGAGATAGCCGGCGCACATTTGCCCTACTGGACCGCTGCCGTGACAATCTTTCCAGTAAATATCATTGTTTTAAAAAGTCCGGCACTGACAAACTCCACGTTGCGGCAATTCCGCACGACCGTTGAACACGAATTCATTCATCTCTATCAAAGCATGGCGGTGCCCCTCAATATCACCCCCACCTGGTTTAACGAGGGGCTGGCGATCTACTACAGCCAGCCTTACGATATTGCCAGCCGGATTCTGCTATCCCGGACTATTTTTCAGAACCACCTCATTCCCCTTGCCAAGCTGTCGGATTTCCTCCAATATAACCACCTGCAGGCTGATCTCGCCTATGCCGAGAGTGCTTCACTGATCGAATATTTAACCCAGGTTTACGGGGAAGAAATTTTGAGCGAATTTTTCACCGATCTGCGTAACACAAAAAATTTCGCCGCCACTCTTCAAAATCTGACCGACAATAACCTGGAATCTCTGGAGCTGCGCTGGAAAAAATATATCACCAGCCGCTATCGCTGGATATTTCTGCTGGATATTCAGTATATCGTCTGGTTAATTATACCAATATTGGTGATTATTGTTTATTTTATCAAAGGTCGCCGGAACAAAAGAATTATTCAGCAGTGGAACAGTGAAGACATTACCAATGATCCAATCCAAATAGAATGAAATCCAACCGAAAAACACTCTTAACCGTTTTCCTAATTCTTTCTGTCGCCGGTCTGAAGGGGCAGGCACTTTTTCAGGGACTCAATCATCCGGTCGGAGCGCGGGGCTGGGGCATGGGCTCCTCTGTCAGCAGTCAATCAAAAGCCGCCTCCGGAATCCGTTTCAATCCGGCGGTGATTAATTATTCTCCCTCTTTGTGGCAAATCAGTCATACAATGTTTCCGCTGGATATTGCTGCCACTGGCGTCACCACTGTTTTTGCCCTGCCGGTACCCGGTAAATTCGCCTTGCAGTTCGACTATCTGAACTACGGTTCCTTTATTGAGCGTGACTGGGAGGGTGTCGAAATCGGGAGTTTCAGCGTGTATGATCTGAGCAGCTCGTTAATCTATGGCAGGCAAATTACCCGCCGGCTTAGCATCGGCTTAGCCGCTTCATTTATGCAATCGCGGCTGTCATCTCTCAATGCAACGGCGGCACTGGGCTCTGCCGGAATACTCTATTATGACGAAATATCCACACTCTCGGTCGGACTGGCTTACCGGAATTTCGGTGTTTTGATCCGCGGTTACTCGGACAGTCAAGAGGACCTGCCCGCCGCGCTCGTATTCGGTATCTCAAAAAAACTGGCATACCTGCCGATGATATTATCAGTAGATGCCCTTAAGACTGCCCGCAACGATTATATCGCCAATATCGGCGGCGAATTTATCATCGGCGAATATCTCTATCTGCGCTGGGGCAATTCCACTCGCCGGTTCCAGCTGCTCAGTCAGCAGAGTCTGAAAAGCTTCTTCGCCGCCGCCTCCGCCGGTCTGGGCATTAACTACAAAGCCTTTGTTTTCGACATTGCCGTCGTCGGATTGAGTGACGCGGGACACATCACCTCGGTCAGCTTTTCACAATATTTATAAACAAATAACCAGGGAGTTCAAATTGACTGAAAAATATTTAACCGGTATGCTTCTGCTGAGTCTGTTACTTTTGACAACTTGCGACGACACCGATAATGAACCCGTCAGCTTCCAGGAACAGATTTTACCGATTTTTATGACCCGCTGTATCAGCTGTCATAGCAGTGACGCCAGCTTCGGCAATCTGGATCTTTCGAGCTATGAATCCCTAATGAGCGGTAATAATGACCATCCCGATAATCTGGTAGTACCCGGCTATCCTGATCAAAGCCTGCTCTACGAGGCTGTTGCCAATAATGAACAGACTGTTTTGGATTACCGGATGCCCAAAGACGGTCCTTACCTGTCGGAGGTGGATATCCAGTCAATTTACGATTGGATTTACCAGGGCGCCAAAGACAACTGAAAAAGGGATCAGCCCTTCAGAGCCAACCCCTTCCCCAAAACAAACATTTAATCAGCACGTCATTGTGAGCGGGTAAATGTATACTCGACATTTACCCAGCCGTAGCTTTCATAATACTCGGTATCGGTTTCCAGGACCAGCGTATCGCCGGTGATCTCATACTTCTGAACCCAGGCAATCAGGGGCATTTCAGTCCGGTATATAAATACATAACCACTATTCGTCTTCCAGCTAAAGGTAAAGGATTCCGAGCCGCCGCCAAGATACGAGATCGTCCAGACTCCGGTTTCATCATTAGCCAGATTAAGTGTTATCTGTATTCCCGGGATGGGATTGGTCATGCCATTAATTTTCATGGAAGCAAGCTGCCAGTTACCGACACCGTTCTGATCAATACTTTCTGTTTCCTTTACCAGAATAAAATCTTCCCTCTTGCCATCATCCGTGTAGCTGTACCCGTTGAATTGATCATCGTTCAGCGTATATCCCATCACAAACGGCAGTTCCTCAGTGTCATCAAACACCAGCAAATAGTTACCCGTGGTCGTCCAGGAAAAGTACGTAACATTCAGATGTTCTGTCGTAATTTCACCGTCAATATCTTCCAGGTCGTCAATGTAGTAATCGGTGCCGCCGCTCTGAGTAAACACAACTTTCTCAAGAATCAACGGTTCCTCACCGCCGACCTGCAGATCAACCATAACCCAGGTGCCGATCAGCTGCGGGTTCTTTTCACCGGTATATTTTACATACTCCTCCTCAATCAGATGCCCCTCCGAAGTATAAGCAAAATGAACGCCTTTATTGTCATTCGTCAGGGTAAAAGAACCGGACCAGATCAGGTTGTCATTTTCATCATTGACCGTAAACGTTTCGCCTTCGATCAGCCACTTAAATGTATCGCTATCGGGCTCTTCCTGTTCCGGATTCTCGATACTTCGAACCGTCCCGGTACTATCATCCCGCAACTCGACATAGGCTGGCAATCCGTAGCTGAGCCCGCCCCTCGTCAGCGCGAAGCGATACCAGACCCCCACCAGTTCCTGGTTCTGTTCCTCCTCCTCTTCTTCGTCACTGGAAAAGAGGTTTTCCAGACAGGCTGAAGCCAACAGAATCATTGCCGCAAGACTCAATAACATAATTATTTTTTTTCATCACCGTAACCCTCCCAATTTTTGTTTTTATCATACGAATTTAATGTCAATTAAAATGTGCGCTGGAATACAACCTACTCTTTAACCCGTTTTGAATCCCAATAGAGGTATCCCAGCAAAAGAACAAACATCACAAATCCGATAATCTCGGCGCCGGTGGATTCCGCCCAGTGTCCGGTGCCGATTGCCCCGATCAGAGTCCAGCCTTCGCCAAAGATTTTCTGCCCAAAAAAGATGATAAATGCCGCAACTACTCCCATTATGGCACCACCGGCGATAAAACCGGAAGCTATCAGGGTTCCCTTTTCACGGCGCTTCTTCACCAGCTCCTTGTTATCACTGGATTTACCAACAAAATGGGCAATCAATCCACCCGCCAGAATCGGTGTGTTCAGGTAAATCGGCAGATACATACCCAGTGCAAACGCCAGCGGCGGGACACCGATCAGTTCCAGAATAATAGCCATGAAAATCCCGGCGATATAGAGCGTCCAGGGCGCCGGCGAACCGGTCATCAACGGTTCAATCACCGCCGCCATCGCCGATGCCTGTGGTGCCTCCAAGGCATTGGGTCCGGCTTCCGCGCCGAAACCGAAGGTCTTATTCAGAACCAGAATGACAAACCCCACTGAAGCGACGGCGAGCAGTGTTCCGGCAAATTTATAGCGCTGCTGCGTGCGCGGTGTCGTACCCAGCCAGTATCCGATTTTAAGATCGGAGATAAAGGCACCCGACATGGAAAGTGCCGTACAGACAACCCCGCCGATAATCAACGCCGCCAATATCCCCTTTTCACCGGTCAAACCGACTTTGAGCAAAATGACAGAGGACAAAATCAGCGTCATCAACGTCATTCCGGACACCGGATTGGTACCTACCAAAGCAATCGCCCGCGCGGCTACTGTGGTAAATAAAAACGAAATGATAAACACAATCAGAATACCTACCAGAGCATGCCAGAAATTCAGTTCAACGACGCCAAACAGGAAGAAAATGAACAACGCCACAAACGTAACCAGCAGAAAGATTGTAATCCACTTCATCTTGATATCTTTTTGGGTGCGGGGCACCGCATCTTCTCCACCCAGCTGGATGCCACCGCTCAGCTCTTTCGCCGCCAACTTAAAGGCGCCCGCGATAATTTTCGACGATTTGATAATGCCGATAATCCCGGCTGCTGCGATTCCGCCGATACCGATATGCCGGACATAATTGGTGAAAATTTCCTGGGGGTCCATATCCCTGATCAACACCAGCGCCGGCGCCAGCGGCACCGTCAGATGCTGACCGACATAATAAAACGCCGGAATTAGCACCCACCAGGCTAAAAAGGAGCCGCAGGCAATGATCAGCGCATATTTCAGTCCGATGATATATCCCAGACCGGTGACCGCGGCACCGATATTGATTTTCAGCACCAGCTTCCATTTATCCGCCAGAAAGGTCCCCCAGCGAAACACCTGGGTCGAGACCACCTCTTTCCACAAGCCCAGCCCGGCTACACAAAAATCGTAAATCCCGCCGATGATCGCCGCCGAAATCAGGACCTTCGCCTGTTCACCACCCGACTCGCCGGCAACGATCACCTCCGTCGTGGCAGTCGCCTCGGGGAAGGGAAATTCACCGTGCATGTCCTGCACAAAGTACTTGCGGAAAGGAATCAGAAACAGAATTCCCAAAACTCCGCCGAACAGGGACGCCAGAAAAATCTGGAAAAAACTCACATCCAGTCCCAGAATATAGAGCCCGGGGATCGTAAAAATAGCCCCGGCAACAATTACACCCGAGGAAGAGCCAATGGACTGGATAATGACATTCTCCTGAAGCGCATTCTTCCGCTTCAACATGACTGAGGTTCCTACCGCCAGAATCGCAATCGGAATCGCGGCTTCGAAAACCTGCCCGATTTTCAATCCCAGATATGCCGCCGCCATGGAGAAAAGAACCGCATAAAAAAGCCCCCATAAGAGGGAATAGGCAGTCACTTCGGGAACAATTTTACCCGCCGGAATAACAGGAATATATTCTTCACCTTCTTCCAGCTTTCGGTAGGCATTTTCCGGCAATCTAATCTGATTCGGTTTCGCCATAATTTACAGTCCTCCTGTTAGATGAAATTACTGGTCACCCGACCCAAATTCCTGGCGGCGCTGACATGTTTAGACACATCGGTATGCCTGACCATACTTTTCTATAATAATTAAAAAAAGCATCAATGTGCTTTTTCAAAAATGTACTGTTTAATTCGTTCGGAAATCGTATCAAATAGATGGTTAATCTCATCATCGCTGAGCGTTTCAAGCCACTCGCGCACTTTTTTACTATACTTCTGCGTCCATTCAAAATACGCCCGCTTGCCGATGTCACAGCCAGCCTGTTCACTGCAGAGATATTTGTACTTCTCCATTTCAGCGATCTGTATGCCCATCTCCTTTTCGTGACGTGTCAGCACCTGTGCTTTAAGCGGCTCTTCAAACATGCTCAGTTGTAAATTTTCCAGAGGATAATGATCTTATTTTTCTTCGTTAATTGATTAAATAAAAAACTGGTTTTACCAAGAGCGAAATATAGAATGGAGAAAGCATATATTCAATAGTAAAACGCCGCGGCAAATAAAAAGACCGCTCTGCCCTCTTTATCAGGCACAGATTCGATCATGTGGTAAATTGTCTTTAACAGGAATTCCGCCGGTTTACAGGTCAAACGATTTCTGCTTATTCGGTATTGCTCTTTTTAGATTTGAATTTACCTACAATTTCTGCCGCCTTATCCGGAACCAGCAGGGCAAACAGCCCAAAAGCTGCGCCCAGGATACCGATGATCCGGATAATCGTCGGGTCCAGAACCAGCAGCAGCAAGCCAATCACAAAAATAAAAATTCCAAGATTTCTCATAACGTAGTCCCTCTGCATCTTTTATTCATAATGGCTCTTTATTTTAATAGAAATTTCGGGAATATCCAACTCTTTATCGTCATCGCGGCAAACCCGATTGGTCAACATGAACAGAATGAAGATCAGTATCCCGAAAAACACCAGCAGGGCGACATCAAAGGGAACTGTTAATTTCCGCTTTTTCTTGGGTCTGTATTTCCGTCTTTTCTGAGCGATTGGATTAACTCCTTCTGGAAAATTTTGCTAAATATAGAATTCATTTACGAGACTGTCAATTTTTTGATGTATGTTTGTGGCGCAACTCACATGAATCTTGGTTGCTTTTATTTCACGTTCAATGTATATTCAGGAAAATTCATGAGAGCTGTATGAAAAAATTGAAATTAATTCTCCCCCTAACAATTGTATTTTCAACGATTACGCTGTTTTCTCAGGAAAATTCCGTTTACCCGCAGCCGGTGACCCTGGTGACGGCACCCACAGCCGGCATTATTCCCCGGGGTGCCTACCTCTCCGAGTTCCGGCTGTTCAGCGGTGGTGGTGTGCTTGGCGGGATTTCCGCGGGAATTTCGCAGCGTTTTATGTTTGGCATCTTTTACGGCGGCGCCCGAATCATCGGCGATCAGAAAATCCAATGGCATAATCAGCCCGGTGTCGAGGCGAAATATCGTTTTATCGAAGAGTCCGGCAAGCTGCCGGCGATTCTGCTGGGGTTCAACTCCCAGGGTCAGGGCACCTATATTGACTCCCTCAAGCGCTATGACACCAAGGCGAAGGGCTTCTATCTGGTTGCCAGTAAAAATTACCGCCTGCTGGGCAATATGGGTTTTCATGCCGGCGTCAACTATAACCCGTTAGAGAGTGAGGATGGCGACGGTGACCCGTCGTTCTTCATCGGCTTCGATAAAGACATTAACCCGGAAATTTCCTTCGTTTTGGAATACGATGCAGCCCTGAATGACAACAGTACCAATATCATCGGACTGGGTGAGGGGCTGGGCTATCTGAATGCCGGAATCCGCTGGACCATGGTCCAGAAATTTCATCTGGAGGTGGACTTTAACAATATCCTGCTGAACCGGAACAATGTCGAACACTTCAACCGGGAACTCAAGTTTACCTTTGTGGAATTTTTCTAAAATCTAAAAAAGCAACCGAATATCTATCAACAGAAGTACATTATGAGGGAAAAATGAAACAGCAACGTTTTCAATTGTTGGGGATCGGGGTGGTTATTGTCCTGGCGTCTATGCTGGTGGCTGCCCCTGGAACAGATGTAAAAAGCCTGCTGGCGGAAGTCGAAACCCTCCGGGATGCCGATAATTATACTGCCGCCCTGGCAAAAATGAAAGAGGCTGAGAAATTGGCGCCCGAAAATCCTAAAGTTCTCTGGAAACTCGCCCGGGCTTATTTCGACGTTGCCGACCAGGACGAAAAAAATATCGAGCTCCAAAAAGCCAATATCTATCCCGGTTTCGAGTACGCCAAAAAGTGTATCGAAATTGCCCCGAACGTCGCCGAAGGGCACCAATACTATTCCATTCTTATCGGTCGGATCGGAGAAATCGAAGGAACCAAGCAGAAAATCGAAAACTCCTATGCCGTCCGTGAGCACACGCTGAAAGCGATCGAACTGGACCCGGATAACGATTCCAACTATCATGTTATGGGGCGCTGGCACTTTGCGCTGGCAGACCTCAGCTGGGTGGAACGCAAAATCGCCAGCGTCATCTACGCCACTCCACCGGCGGCATCCTTCGAGAAAGCGGTGGAGTTTTTCAGCAAAGCCCACAAACTCAAACCCGACGACATTCGTCACCTGCTCTGGCTGGGCAAGAGCTATGCAAAGCTAGACCAGGACAACAAAGCCCGCGATGCATTGAAAAAGGCGCTGGTGCTGCCTGCCGAATCGGACGCCGACAAAAACATGCAGCAAGAGGCTCAAGAACTACTGAAAAAATTATAGAGGATGTCCTATGAAATTAGTCCGCAGTCTGTATAAAATCCTCAAATTTTTCCTGGGAATTGCGCTGATATTTCTATTTGTCGCAGGAATCATCGCCCTGCTGACAAAGGAAGAACAGCCACAGGATTAATATTAAATGCACATAAAAAGCACCAGCTGTGGCGAACTGTATCACCACAGCTGTTTTTCATTCAAATACCGTTTTATTTCAACAACAACATGCTTTTCGACAGCGTGTGCTTATCCGTTATCAGCCGGTAAAGATAAATACCGCTGGATACTGGATTTCCACTATCGTCACGACCGTTCCAGATTTCCGTATAATGACCGCGGTTGAGATAACCGCTGACCAGCGAGCGCACCTTTTCACCGCGCAGATTATAAATTTCCAGCCGGACACCCGATTCCGCCGGTAACGTAAAAGATATACTGGTGGTCGGATTAAACGGATTGGGATAGTTCTGATATAGTCTGAATTTTTCGGGCAACAGCTCGTCCGAATGAACGATACTGATCGGTTCAAGCGCGACGACCCTCAAATCATCAAAGTAGACGGAACCCGTTTCGGCGGCGTCGGGTACATGGGTCAACTGGATACTATCAAAGCGATACGAGCTGCCATCCAGCACCCCATCCCCGATCCAGCTGCCGACCTCATCCGGATTATCATAATGCCATTCAACCAGCTTCCATCCGATCCAGTCAATGGTATACCATTTTGAGACTTCGGTGGGAGAAGAACCTCCGACTTCATCAATTGCAAAACGGAACTGGTTGCCGCTGCCGTCGCCAAAAATATAGACCTGTAAAACGGTACCCGGTCCAAAATAGATGTTCTGGGTGGAAGAACCACTTTTATATACTATACGTAATAACCATGCCGATGCGCTCAAATCCCAATCATAATAGAGCCGCATGGATTTAGCGCTGCCGGTCAGCAGATTTGTAAATTCGGTGTCTTCACTGCGGACTGTTGACGGATCATGTCCGGTCGTCGAACCGCTTTTCTCAGGAGCCCACCAATTGGTCGTTAAACCGCTTTCAAAGGTATCAATATTGCGAACAGTGTAATCGAAATCGCCAGTCTTGAAACTTTTTGATACGCCTTTGGTAATTTCATTGCCCAGCAGGTCCGTTAAACCGCTGCCGACCTGACTGACATGGATCGTCAGTGCGTCCAATTTCGCGGCGGGGAAAAAATTCAGAACGCTCCGGTTATTTACCACATAATGCTTCAGTGTGCCATTGACGGCAGTCCCGTCCGTAAATCTTTCCAGACAGACGCTCGAATCGGTGATTGACTCCGGATCCAGCTCCTCATCGTATTCAAAGCTGATTATCGGCTGCAGCTCGATATTCAGAGCGCTGGTCGGCGGATAAAACTGAACCAGTTGCGGCGGCACATCGTCAAAACCGGTCCTGAAATTCAGGACAAAGTCATCACCGCCGACGCCGTCGTTATCACCGTCAAAAAGGTGCCCGTAATCATCGGTAACGGCGCCCGGGATGGTTACCGTATAGTCGGTCCGGAACTCCAGACGGTTCGGAATAATCTTCAGTTCGCGATTGATATCACTCCAGCGCAAGCCGCATTCAATGGACGGCTCAATAAATAGATATTTTTTAACGGAATCGGGATTCATGGGGCGGTTAAACCGTAAAATGATATCGCTCAATACCGATACACCGGTATCGCCGTCGGTGGGATTAGTGGAAACTATCGTCGGCAGAGCCGTCGAGATCAGACTTACATCCACAAAGGTGAAAAAGGAATCCATCATGCTCACATTCAATGTGTCGGTATAATATCCTTCGGCTCGGACAACAATCTCCGCATCATCACCCTGAATGTCTTCAAAATAGTAAAATCCGTTGTGCAACAGGTCCGGATCGGTGGAATATTTGTGGAATAGACTTGCGTAGGTGTCGGTTGTATAGGTTTGCCCTTCAACCAGGATTTCGGCGCCGTTCAGCGGAACAGAAGTGTCCTTGTCCTTGATAATTCCGGTAAGTATACGAACTTTGGGACGCTGGATGCCGTGATATTTCAGAATTGACCAGAAATAGGTACGGGCTTCCAGACGTTTCCAGTCATCATTCATAAACAGCTGGTTTTGGCGTGGATTGGTATGAAAGCCGGCTTCGCTGAGTTCGGACGCCATGTTGCTTTCCCGGTTTACATGCAGGTATGGATATTTGTTCTCATGATTGTCCGGAAATCCCTGGTAAAAGGTGCGATCGGCATAGTTACCTCTGGTATTGGTGCGCATACCTCGGGTCAGCTCATCCACCATGATATCAGCCATTTTTTTTCCACCCTTGGGAGTCTTCTCTACCGTTTGCCCGTTCTGGCGCCAGCCTCCGTACATCAGCAGCGTGCTATTATAGGTAGAGGCTCCGGCATCACTGTGAATCGAGTGATACCAGGTCGCTCCCTTTGTATTGGCATCAGCTGTTCGTTGGGACAATGATACCGACTGGGTATCGTTTGTACGACAGATATAGACGGTATCAATATCGGTTTCATTCAGCAGCATCTCGCGTAATCGCAGACCCACCCGCAGATTTCGTTCAGCTTCAGAATATCCGTAGATGCCCATATTTTCCTTGCCACTGTGTCCAGGGTCCAGATAGATGTCCCAGCCTTCCAGCCCGGTAATTTGGCTAAAAGCCAGGTTCCCGAATATAATTAACATAAATATTAATTTTTTCATTATATGCTCCATAGTAAAAAATATCACAAAATTATTTTTCTAGTCTTCAACCCGGACGGATGCTATCATTATTTTACCGTCATCGGTATGATAAGCTATTTGATCCCTACGGGGTGACCAAACCGGATACATTTCGTGAATATCCTCAGTTGCAGTAATCTGAATTTTTCGGTTTTTTTCAAGATGATAAGCCCAAATTTCGGACGCTGTAATGACATGACCGTCATCTTCATCCACCATGAATAAAATCCACTTCCCATCGGGAGACCATTGCGGCGCATTGGCTTTTTCGATAACCTTTAAAATATTTCCGGCTATGTCCGTCACGTAGGTGTCTCCGCCGACGACAGTAAAAACCATTTTCGTGTTATCCGGGGAAAGAGAAAACCAGATGTAATTTCTGGACGGCAGTGGCGCAAGCTCCTGGCGGGTTCCGTTCTGGATCAGGATAATTTTTTGATTTTCCACATAGCCGTAGATTCCCTGAACGGTGACAGACTGTGTTTCCATTTTGCTTTCAAAATTATAGACACAGACTTCACTATTTTTTCGATAGACCAGAGACCGGTTTTTCAGCAGCGCGGGTGGGGATAACCGGCGGACATTCCGGATCATAAAATTCGCTTTTTTTTCTCCGATTGCCTGAATTGCCAGAGAAGAATATTTGCGATTATCTCTGTATTCATCCACCCGAAAGACGATCCGCTCCCCGTCCGCCGTGAACACCGGCTCATAGCCCGCACCGGGGTAGTCGTTGAGCTGGGTTAGCGATTTTTCTTTTAAATCATATAGCCATAAACCCTTATAACCAAATTCCGTAAAGAGGATTTTTTCACCGTCGGGACTGAATTGCGGTGCCATATAGCGGCTCTCTTCTGTGGGAATAATAACCGTCCCGGTGACGTTGATCTGCTGCGCCTGCAGTCCAAAAATTCCAAGCGTTAACAGACATAAAAATAAAATTTTACTTCTCATTGGGTTTCACTCCTTCTTTTCAGTTAGTAAGTTAAAATGATTAATCCAATTTGCATATGATTTATTGCAAGTTGTCAAAAAAAATTTTATTTTGCCACAGATGAATGCTTGTTAGAAAATTATCACTGAAATTATCTGCATAATCGAGAGGTCGCCCTATGAAAATGATGAAAAATTTCCTTTTGATCCTGTTTCTCATCCAGCAACTGCTGGCTGCGTCGCTGGATACCGTCGTCATCAAGAGCAAATCCATGGGGACTGCCCCCCGGGCGGTCATTGTCATTCCCGCTTCCTATTATCAAAGCAAAACTGTTCTACCGGTAGTCTATCTGCTGCACGGCTGGAGCGGCTCGTACCGGGACTGGTCGGTGCATATAGACCTGCGCCCGCTGGCGGAGCGGTATCAGTTCATCATCGTCTGTCCCAACGGCGGTTACGACGGCTGGTATCTCGACAGCCCGCTGGATAAAAACTCACAGTACGAGACCTACATCTGCAGGGAGGTTATTCGCTATATAGACAAACACTACCAAACAATCGCCAAACCGGAGGGACGCTTTATCTGTGGTTTGAGCATGGGCGGACACGGTGCCCTCAGTCTGCTGGCAAAACATCCCGATCTGTATGCAGCCGCCAGCAGCATGAGCGGCGCCCTGGCGCTCTCTCATGCCAACAAAAAATACGGTCTCATCCGGCTGCTTGGCGACCCGGAGACCAATTCCGGGCTTTGGCAACAGAATTCATGTATTTCCCTCATTGAAAACCTCGTCGGATTGAACAGGGGGATTCTGCTGGATTGCGGAATCGATGATTTCACCATCACAATCAATCGCACCGTACACACAAAATTGATCGAACTGGGCATTCCCCATGACTATATCGAGCGTCCCGGGAAGCACAACTGGGATTACTGGACAAATGCCCTGGAATATCATCTGCTGTATTTCCAAAAAATGTTGCAAGAAAACCACAATTAGTGCACGGTCGGTTTGGACTTGGAAATTCCGTTTTCTCTTCATATAATGTAGTTTAGCAGCAAGCTTTTGAAAGATTGGATGTGGTCATGACAATTAAACTGGAGGAGATAAGACATGTCAGATGAAGCCGTGGGCTGTGCTCGTCCGACAGGTGCCACTGTTGGCGAACCGCCCACCGAAGCGAAACACGAAATCCCTTTGCGAGAGGAGCCCAAAATGTCCACCGTCAAAGTCGGTAGCAAAGCCCCCGATTTTCAGGCGCCCGCCTATTACCGGGGCAAATTCACCAGCATTAAATTATCCGATTTTCTCGGTCAATGGGTAATGCTCTGTTTTTATCCAGGCGACTTCACTTTTGTCTGAGCGACCGAAGTGTCAGCGGTCGCTGCCAATTATCAAACATTACAAGAACTGGGCGTTGAGGTTATCTCGGTTAGCGTTGACAGCCAATTCGTTCACAAAGTCTGGAACGAGCAGGAATTGTCCAAAATGGCGGAAAAGGATGTCCCTTTTCACATGGTATCCGACGGAGCCGGCAACGTTGGTAAAATATACGGCGTCTACGATGAGGATGCCGGCGTTGAACTACGGGGTCGGTTCATTATTGATCCGGATGGTATTATTCAGGCTATGGAGGTGATGACACCTCCCGTCGGTCGTCAACTCAGCGAGACCATTCGCCAGATTCAGGCATTCCAGCATGTCCGCGCCACCAAAGGGGCGGAAGTCTGTCCCGCCGGCTGGACACCCGGTAAAAAAGTGCTCAAGCCGGGTCCCGATCTGGTCGGTAATGTGTGGAAAGTGTGGAGCCCCTTAAAAGATCATTAAATCCGTTACTCCGCCATTCTTTCAGAAACGGGCTATTTTTTCAATAAAACATCTGCCGTCATCTCTTTTGGGATTGACAATCCCAAAAGTTGTAGAGCCGTCGGTGCGATGTCGGATAGCTTACCTCTTTCGATTAATTTTTTTTCAGGAGAATCTTTCGCCATATAGATCAGCTCAACCGGATTCAGGGTGTGGCTTGTTTTTACCATACCGGTTTCATAATCCACCATCTGCTCAGAATTGCCATGATCGGCGGTAATCAGGATGTGGGCATCGAGTTCCAGCAGCCGTTTGACGACGCTGCCGACGTTTTCATCAACAATCTCAATCGCTTTGCGGGCGGCTTCAAAATTACCCGTATGTCCCACCATATCACCATTGGCATAGTTAATAACAATAAAATGATACGGATTGTGTTCGAGCCGTTTCAACACCTCTTTCGTGACGTTGTAGGCGTCCATCTCCGGGTGGCTGGCAAAGCTTGCCGGATCAAAACGGCTGGGCACTTCCACCTGATCCTCATTGGGAAAGGGGGTAGTGGATTTGCCGTTAAAAAAACTGGTCACGTGGCGAAATTTTTGAGTCTCCGCAATGCGCAGCTGCTGCAAACCGGCTTTTGAAATCACCTCGCCGAGCAGTTTGTTCATGCTGCCACCGGAGCTCATGGAACCAAGCAGATAGTTATCAAATTCATCGTAATACTGGGTGAAACCGACATAGACGACCTGCGGTCGGCGCTGTAGCTGTCCGGGGTAGTTTGGATCGACAAATGCCATACTCAGCTGAATCGCGCGGTCCTGACGATAGTTGGTATGCATCACGGAATCACCATCCTGGACACCGTCGTATGAGCCAACGACGTAGGGTGGAATATACTCGTCAAACATGTCCACATGGTCGGGTGTCTGATCCTTTTCATAGGATTCCTTGACGGCTTCTTCGGCGCTATCCGCCCCACGCCCGTCGGCATTGACAATACAATGATACGCTTGATCGGTTAATTTCCAGTTGCGGGAGCGGTCCATCCCGTAATAGCGCCCCATCAGCGTGCCGATGCGGCAATTCCCGACATCCTGCATCACCCTATTCAATTTGGCAATATATTCCAGCGTGCTGCGGGGGGGAGTGTCCCGCCCGTCCAGAAAGGGATGAATAATAATCTCACCTTCGGGATACTCTTCCCGCGCCTGCCTCATAATTTTAAACAGATGTTCCTGGTGCGCATGCACGCCCTCGTCCTGCAGCAATCCCAGAAGATGCAGGCGCGATTTGTTGGACTTCCAATTGTCAACCAATTTTCGCCACCACGGCGACTGAAAAAGGGTTCCATCGGTCAATCCGTCATCAATGCGTTTCAATTCCTGCACAACAATCCGTCCGGCGCCGATATTCAGATGACCAACCTCACTGGAACCCTGATATCCCTCGGGCAGACCAACCGCTTCTCCGGAACATTCCAGTAATGTCCAGGGATAACTCTTTTTATAGGAATCAATATTGGGCGTTTTGGCTGCCATGACCGCATTCCCTTTGGGATTTTCGCTGTAGCCCCAGCCATCCCGAATAATTAACGCAACCAGTCTCATTTTATTTTTCCTTTCACAATCCTGTTTCGACTCTCTTTTGGATACTGACTTTTCATGTTTGGATACAGTGAATAATGCACTGTTCAAGGGACTAATATAATCACATCTCTTCAGAAATGGTATATTGTAACCTGGAAAATGTCTTTAAGTTGTACCAAAATAATTGTAATTTTCAGGATTGTCAGGATGAAACCATGAATAGTCGTTATCTCGTCATCAAAGGTGCCCGCGAGCACAATCTGAAAAACATCGACGTCAGGATTCCCCGGGATAAACTGGTGATCATTACCGGCTTGTCTGGTTCGGGAAAGTCCTCACTGGCTTTTGACACCATCTACGCCGAGGGACAGCGGCGCTACGTGGAATCGCTTTCCGCCTATGCCCGCCAATTTCTCGGTGTCATGGAAAAACCGGATGTAGATTTTATCGAGGGTCTTAGCCCTACTATTTCCATCGAGCAGAAGGCAGCCTCCCACAATCCCCGCAGTACTGTGGGAACATTAACTGAAATTTACGATTATCTACGCCTGCTGTACGCCCGGATCGGCATTCCTTACTGTTACAATTGCGGTAAACATATTCAGAAGCAGACGCCGCAGCAGATCGTGGACGCCCTTCTGAATTTCCCGGAAGATACCCGCATCATGATCATGGCGCCATTGGTCAGAGGACGCAAGGGCGAGTACCGCGATATTTTCAAAGAGGTTCGCCGGGAGGGCTTTGTCCGGGTCCGGATTGATGGTAAAATATTCGACATTGATCAGCCCATCCGGATTGACAAAAATAAAAAACACAACATCGAGGTGGTGGTGGATCGTCTGATTGTCAACGCCACCATCAAGGAACGCCTTACCGAATCCGTTGAACTGGCACTGAATATCGGCTCCGGTCTGATAATTGTCTGGATTAACGGTGAACAGGAACAAATCTTCAGTGAACATTTCGCCTGTCCCGATTGCGGTATCAGTTACGAAGAGCTGTCGCCGCGGATGTTTTCTTTCAACAGCCCATATGGTGCCTGTCCCGACTGCGACGGTCTGGGATCGCAGATGGAAATTGATCCGGACCTACTGGTACCCGACGATCGTAAAAGTTTGTCAGAAGGAGCCATCGTTCCGCTCGGGGAGCAGCCCCGGGGCAATTGGTACTCCGCCATTTTGAAAGGACTCGCAAAGCAATACGATTTCGACTTTGTAACCCCCTATTACAAACTTCCGGAGCAGGCTAAACATGTCCTGCTATATGGCACTTCCGGCGGCATCGTTTCAGTAAGTTACAATTCGCAACTTATGCAGGGACAATACAATGCCCCTTTCGAGGGCGTTATCAACAATTTAAAACGCCGCTATACCCAGACCAACTCCGTCGGCATCCGTACCTGGATTAACCAATTCATGAGCGTGCGCCCCTGTCACACCTGTCACGGTGCCCGCCTGAAAAAAGAGAGTCTGGCGGTAAAAATCAGCGGTCTATCAATCAGCGAACTGACCGCCTATCCGGTTTCCCGCTTAAAAACATTTTTCGGAGAATTGGACTTGACCGCCACTGAGGAACTGATTGCTCACCAGATTCTGAAAGAGATTCGCGAGCGGATTGATTTTCTGATCAATGTGGGCGTGGAATATCTGACCCTCGACCGCTCTGCCCAGACCCTTTCCGGCGGGGAAGCCCAACGCATTCGGCTCGCCACTCAGATCGGCTCCCAATTGGTCGGAGTGCTTTATATCCTGGATGAACCAAGCATCGGTCTGCATCAGCGGGACAACAACCGCCTTCTGAATACACTTACCCGTCTCCGGGACATCGGTAATACTGTTTTGGTTGTGGAACACGATCGCGAAACCATTGAACAGGGCGACTACATTCTCGATCTGGGTCCTGGCGCGGGTGAAACCGGCGGCTATGTAGTCGCTCAGGGTACACCTGATGATATCCGGAAAAGTGAACAATCCCTGACCGGGCAATATCTCTCCGGAAAAAAGCGCATTGACTATTCACCAAACCGGCGCCCCGGAAACGGTAAACAGCTCTGCCTCTGCAGTGCTCAGGGCAACAACCTGAAAAATATTACCGTCTATTTTCCCCTCGGCAAATTCATCTGCATCACCGGTGTGTCCGGGTCCGGTAAAAGCAGCTTAATCAACGAAACCCTCTACCCGATTTTGCACCGGCATTTTTACAAATCAGCGCACATCCCGTTGAAATACGAAACCATTCGCGGAATAGAATATATTGATAAGGTCATTGATATCAACCAAAATCCCATTGGTCGTACGCCCCGCTCCAATCCCGCCACTTATACCGGAACATTTGGCATAATCCGTGAACTTTTCAGCTCAATGAAAGAGTCGAAAATCCGCGGCTACCGTGCCGGACGGTTCTCCTTCAATGTCCGGGGTGGTCGTTGCGAAGCCTGCCACGGTGATGGCATCCGAAAAATCGAAATGCACTTTCTGCCCGATGTTTACGTACCTTGTGAAATCTGCAAAGGCAAACGCTACAACCGCGAAACTCTGGAAATAAAATATCGCGGCAAGAGTATTGCCGATGTGCTGGACATGTCGGTCAATGAAGCCCTGATATTCTTCGAAAAAATTCCGCGTGTCCGCAAAAAGTTGGAGACCCTGCACAGCGTCGGGCTCGGCTATATCAAGCTAGGTCAGCAGGCAACCACCCTCTCCGGCGGTGAAGCCCAGCGGGTCAAACTGGCGACAGAACTCAGCAAGGTCGGAACCGGGAAAACGCTCTACATTCTGGATGAACCGACCACCGGTCTGCATTTTGAAGATATCAAAATATTGCTCACCGTCCTGAACCGGCTGGTGGACCAGGGTAACACAATCATCGTAATCGAACATAACCTTGACGTGATCAAAACCGCCGATTACATCATTGATCTGGGACCCGAGGGCGGTGACCAGGGCGGAGAAATCGTCGCTACCGGCACGCCGGAAAATATCGCCGCCAGTGAAAATTCCTATACCGGCAGATATCTGAAAAACATTTTAAACTGATTAATTCATCCCGAATTTTCTGGATGAATAATCCAGGCTAATAAGTCTTAAAAATCCTACAATTGTGGCAAAATTACCACAAATTCTGCGGTGTCCGGGTAATACTTTTCAGTTTTCTGATGTCACTAAGTTATTGTAATTAATGTAAATAGTAGTCTGGCATAGCCATTGTATAGACAATCTATGCTTTTTGAATGGATTTTGCCCACCATAACCCTCATCGAATAGAACATTGCCCCCATGCGTTGGAGAGAGTTACCGCCCGGTAATCTCTCCGACATTTTTTTTATCTAATCTTTCATGTAAATTCCTATCAGATATCTGATAATTATGGAGGCCCTAAATTGTTAAAAGCGAAAATTCAACAGGCGGTGGAAATTCTGAAGGAGAAGCAGCTTGATATGTGGCTGACTTTTGTACGGGAGACCGAAGCCATTGCCGACCCGTGCCTCGATCTTACGCTGGGAACAAACGTTACCTGGCAATCGGCGTTTATCATCACGCGTTGCGGGAAAACAATCGCCATCGTTGGCAGCCTGGATTACGAGCGGGTACGCCTGACGGGGCTTTACAAGGACATCCGTAAATATGTGGGAGGTTTAAAGGAAGAACTGCTGTCCGTATTAAATGACCTGAATCCACAGAAAATCGCCATTAACACCTCAAAAAACGACTATATGGCGGACGGTTTGACCCACGGAATGTATGAACTGCTGATGGGGATGACGGCAGATACCAAATTTAAAAACCGCTTTATCTCCTCGGAAGCGATTATCAGTGCCCTACGGGGTCGTAAAACCGAATCGGAAATTAAGCGCATCAAGGCGGCAATTCAACTGACTGAAGATATTTACGCTCAGGTTTCTGAATATATGCGACCCGGCATGACGGAGCTGGATGTTGCCCGCTTTATCCTCGGTAAAGTAGCCGAAAACGGGGTCGAAACCGCCTGGGAACAGAACTCCTGTCCGGCTGTCTTTACCGGACCCGATACTGCCGGCGCCCATGCCGATCCGACGGAGCGAATCATTCAGAAGGGTCATGTGCTGAACATTGATTTTGGTGTCAAAAAGGATGATTATTGCGCCGATATACAGCGCACCTGGTATTTTTTAAGAGACGGCGAAAAGGAGACGCCGCCCGAAGTGCTCCGTGGTTTTAACACCATCATCGAATCCGTTCAGATGGCGAAAGATGCCATCCGTCCCGGGAAACAGGGCTGGGAAATTGATAAAATCGCCCGGGATCACATCCTCTCCAGAGGCTATCCCGAATATCCCCACGGACTCGGTCACCAGGTCGGTCGTTCCACCCACGACGGCGCCGGTATGCTGGGACCGCGCTGGGAGCGCTACGGCAATGTTCCCTATCTGCCGATCGAGGTGGGTCAGGTCTACACCATCGAACCGCGCCTGCCCATCGAGGGATACGGGGTCGCCACTGTGGAGGAGATGATTGTCGTCACAGAAGACGGCTGCGAATGGCTGTCTCATCCCCAAAAAGGGATTTTCCTGATCTAATT